>CAMHHL010000006.1 GCA_946184925.1 uncultured Clostridia bacterium
TACTGTAACTACAGGAGATGTGTATAATTTTTTCATGTTTATCTCCTCCCTTAACCTAATGCTGCCACTACGTTGGCAAATGTTGTATTGAACTCGTTTGCGTCATGACCTGCATAGTTTGCGTAAACTGTGTCTGTGCCGTCTGTGACATAGAACTTAACGTTCAAGTTTCTATCCTTGTTTTCGTCGTTGAAGCCCTTAACGCCCATTGTGATGAGAGCGTAATCATTGGCGCTGTCGATGTTGCCGTGATTTTCGCTTATGTTGTTGTTCTTGCCCTTGCAGCTGTACACGTGATTGTTTACGATAAAGCCGTAGTCAAAGCCAGCATTGTTCTTGTAGCGCTCGTAGAAATCCTTTGTCATTGAAGCTACAAAGCGGATTCCCTCAACCTTGTTGCCGGCTTCATCATAGTAGTACTCTGTTTCCTCTGTGTCGGCAGGAAGCTTTCTGAGCTGTACGCCGAGGAGAGAAACCTTGTTTGCGGATGTGATGTTGTAGGATTTGTTTGAAGCATCCGCAAAGTCAAGTCCGAGACCTGTTGTCATCTTTTCGTCAACATAATCCTGGAGAGTTTTCGCGTTAGGAGTGAATACCGCGGTGTAGGTTACGTCGCCGGATACCGCAGGGAGTTCGTTTGCGGCATATGTATTTGTGCCGTCGCTCCAGCCTGCGAAGGTGTATTTGTACTCCGCAGTGGATTCCTTGGTGGGCGTTTCGCCGTCATAGGTCGGGGTGGTGCCGTAAGGAACGTCGTTATCTGTCTCGAGCACGTCGTCGCCGTTCTTCCATGTGACGGTATATGTCTTTGCCACAACGTGAATGGTGGATTCCTTCTGGATACGATAATCGGCAAGTGTTTTCTCGTTCTCCATTTGCTTGCCGGCAAAGATCAGCTTTTGCTGTGCGGCAGGAATGCCGGATTCTGCGACCACCATATCCTTGAGCTGTGCAACGGTGGTATCTCCCGAAACTCCATTCGCGGTGATCGTCTTGCCGGTGGTTGTCTTGACAAAGACAGTGAACTGCTTCGTGAAAACAGTATACTTCGCTGTGTAGGTTACATCGCCGGTAACAGCAGGGAGCGTGTCGCTCGCGCCGTAGGTATTGGTACCGTCTGTCCAACCGGAGAAGTTATAGGAGTGATAGTCGTCGTTCGCCTTAGTGGGAGTTGTGCCGTTATAGGTCGGGGTTTTACCTGCTACTACATCAACATCGGTCTCGAGGGTCATACCGTCGTCGTTCTTCCATGTGACGGTGTGCAGGGATTTTAGGCGCAGAGTATGATATACTCGCGGGTAACTATTGCCTGAACCTGAATACGAATCCACAATACATTTCTTTGTTGTCGTATAGTAGCGATCGGGTTCGGTAGGTTGTAATTGTTCTGTCTGCACGCTCTTGACAAGTACGTCATCAAGGTAGACCTGTAAACCGAATATTGCCCAAGAATCTGCTGTTTTAGTCATCGCAAACCTTATCGTCTTTCCCGCGTCTATAACAAGACCCTTTCTGAGGTTGCCGCTCAAAATTGGCTTCTCGGTCGCGCTAAAGGTCGCGGTGTATTCCGCGTCGCCGGTGACAGCGGTGACCTCGGGAGACCAGCCCTCGAAGGTGTAGGTGCAGCTGTCGTCGTCCGCCTTGGTGGGCGTTTCGCCGGTGTAGGTCGGGATTTTGCCCTCCGCAACCTTATCTGTTTTGAGAACACTTCCGTCCTCGTTCTTCCATGTAACAGTATGAGCCTTGGCAAATTTCGCTGTCAGGGTAGTTGTTAGGTTGATGTTCTGATATTCGAGAACCTCATTCTCTGAATAGAGCTCATCCCCCTCGTACCAACCGTAGAACGCATAGCCCTCGTCGGGAATCGCGGTAATTGTTCCGTTGTTATCGGCACTCGGATAGAATGATAACTCGCCGTCGGGTTGAATTTTGACTGAACCGCCTTCATCCACTTTCATGGTATGACCATCATAAACAAATACTTTAGCGAGAGAATAGACATTTATTTCATTTGAAACATTGGTATACGCATCGGAGCTCGCGTCGTACGGGGCGTTTCCGAAGAAACCGTTATTCATCACGACTTTGCCGTTCTCTCCGACGTGGAGAACGAGCTTTGCAGTCTTTGCAGTCTTCGTATAGGTCGCGGTGTATTCCGCGTCGCCTGTGGCAGCGGTGACCTCGGGAGACCAGCCCTCGAAGCTGTAGGTATACCGCTCGTCATCATCCTTTTGGGGAGTTGTGCCGTCATAGGTCGGGGTGGTGCCGTAGCCAACACCCTCGTCCTTTTCAAGCTCTGTACCGTCCTCGTTCTTCCATGTTACTGTGAAGTTGGGATATATATAGGGGCTTTGGGTGATTCCGACGCCTGTTTTGCCGCCGATGGTTACGGTTCCGCAGGCGGCATCTTTGCCTGCTCCGATGGAGTAGGGAGCATCCTCGCCCTTTGTCGCGGTTACACATGTGACGGTATCTGCAATCGTGATATTGCCGCAGCTTCCCTGATCAGCTCCGTATTCGCCGCCACCGATACCGGCAGCCTCTTTTCCGCCTGTAGCTGTAATCGTACCGCCGGTTATGGTGATATCACCGCATGCTGCGTTGTCGCCGCCGCCGATACCGGCAGCCCAGTCACCGCCTGTAGCTGTAATCGTACCGCCTTCGATGACGATATTGCCTGACGGGATTTCGTATCCGCCGCCGATGCCGCAGCCGAAGCCGGAGGAGTTTAAGCTTGCGCCTTTTGACGAAGCAGTCAGTGAGCCATCGCCTTTGATAGTGAGGGTAGCATTTTCGGCAGCATAAATGCCCGGATAATCTTCATGGCCGTTCTTGACGGTGTTCATACCCTCCAGTTTAATGGTCGCGTTACCCAAAGGAGTGATACCTGCGTATTGTGCATCACTGTCCAAGCTGGTGATTGTTACACCACTGAGCGTAACTGTCGCGCCGTTGGCGATAGTTATTTTCTTGTTGCCGGAGAGTTTTCCGGTCAGCACGTCGCCGTCCTTCGCTTCATAGTCGCCGGTCAAGGTGCTGAGGTCAACAGTAGCCGCCGCGCCGGCGGAAACAGCCATAACCGACATCATAGAAACTACCATAAGTACAGCGAGTACTAATGAGGTAATTTTCCTTGTCATTTTCATAGGAAATCATTCCTTTCATAAATTTTCTTTTGCTTAAAAAATTTTATCGGACAAAAACCGCGATATCTGACCGTGAGATTTCTGCTTACAAAAAAACATATCGCTGTTATTAAAAACAGGGTTCCCCATCCGATTTGCATTATATTTTACGCGTCAATATACAATGCTAAGTATCAGCAAAAACAGTTATATATTATTTTAGCATAGAATCGAAAGCCGGGCAAGCGAATGCGGATTATTTTCGCCTTGAAAACTGAACAAATTTCACGAAATTATTTGGGATTTTTTCACAAAAAAATCCCGCCGCTCGGGGTCAGTGAGCGGCGGTTTGTTTATATTAACAGAAAATAATTCCGTTAATAACGAACACTTTTTGTCGGAATTTCAGTCGCCGGGGAAATATGTCCCCTCAGCTGTCAAAATTCTCGATTTTGGTAACAGCGTGAAGCTATTAAAGCAACTGAGACATGTCAGCGAGGGCATTCTCAGTGAAGATTCTCTGTGTCTTTGTGGTCGGAGTAGGTGTATCTCCTCCGGATTCGCAAAGTACGTCAATCTTTGTGAGCTCTTCTACTGTAACTACAGGAGATGTGTATAATTTTTTCATGTTTATCTCCTCCCTTAAATGTGTGCTTCAACCTGATTGTAGGTTGTTGTAAATTCTTTAGCTGTTGAGCCAACTTTTGCGTAATCAGCATAAACTGTTCCGTCTGCTGCTGTCTTAACAAAGAACTTAACGTTGAGGTCTGTATCCTTGTTGCTGTCGTTGAATCCCTTTAAAGCAAGTGTCATAACAGCGTAGTCGCTAGCTGTTCTGATATCCTCATGACCTTCTGCAACGTTGTTAGCGCTGTCCTTGCATGAGAACTTATGTCCGTTAATATCAAAGCCGTAGTCGAAGCCCTCGGCGTTCTTATACTGATCATAGAGAGCCTTGGACATTGTAGCTACAAAGCGGAGACCTGCTTCCTTCTTGCCTTCTTCATCGTATGAATACTCTGTAGTCTGTGTGTCGGCAGGAAGTTTTCTGATCTGTACGCCTACGAGTGAAGCGCTGTTAGCAGAAATGCCGTCTATGTCCGCGGAATCATCAGCGAATGTAAAGCCGGTGATATTGCCGAATGTATCGTCAACATAATCCTGGAGAGTTTTTATTGCAACGGTGTACATACCTGTTGTTTCGTCCTTGGGCGTGGGCTTGTAGCCGTCAGCGCAGAAAGCAGCAGGAACTGCTTTATTAAAGCTACCGCCGGAAACAGTCGGATGACCTGTTGTGCTCTGCTCAAACTTAGTAAAAGTAAAGCTGCCGCCCTTGAGCTCGGTAGTACCTACACCGGTATGTGCCAAGGCTTTACCGGTCGTATTATTGAATGTACCGCCGTTTACAATTGAGTGAGCATTGTCGGTTCCGTTGTAGATTGAGTAGTAGTTCTGTTTAGTACCCTTAGTAAGAGTAAAGTTACCGCCGTTTACTGTCATTGTTCCCTCGTTGTTAGCGAGGTTACCGTTGTTCTTGCCGTAAACTGTAGCGTCGTTGACAGTGATTGTGCCGTAGTTGATGATAGCGTAAGCGTAGCCGCTTCCTGTGCCTTCGGTATTTGTGAAGTTGTCGCAGGCAGTAAAGTAACCGCCGTCGATAACAGCTGTGCCGTAGTTCTGGAAGCCGGCGCCGCGGTTAACGTCGTTAGCGTCGGTCATGTCGGAGTTCTTGTCGCCGAAGTAACCGTTCTTTACGGTAGCTGTGCCGTAGTTTACGAAAGCGGCATTACCCTGCTTGTCGATATTTGTGTTATAAATGTGACCGGGAGCCGCGGAAGTATCGTCAACAACTACAGTACCGTTGTTCTGAACCATCTTATCGTTAACGTTACCTGTAATATCCTTGCCGTTGAGGTCGAGTGTAAAGCTCTTATCGTCAGGAATTACAAGAGCTTCGGAAAGTGTTACGTTTTCAAGAAGCTTAACAGTCGCGCCTGCCGGAGCAGCTGCGATAGCTGCCGCGAGAGTCTCGTACTTAGCGTCGCCGATCTTGGCTACAGCGGGAGTTGAAGTAAATGTCGCTGTGTATGTAACATCGCCTGTTACAGCAGATACCGCGGGTGTCCAGCCCGAGAAGGTGTAGATGTTGTTTGAATCATCTGTCTTTGTGGGTGTCGCGCCGTTATATTCTGGTGTTGCGTCTTTGGCTACGTCTGTATCGGTTTCGAGTACGTTTTCGCCGTTCTTCCAAGTTACGGTGTAGGTGGAGGGAGCGGGCGCAGGAAGATAATAAGTTGTGTTGATGTTCGGGGTTCCTGTAAATTTACCGCCGGTGCCCCCGAACATATCATCGAGTGCATCCTCTACCGGAGTTCCCGTGCCTGTGGACGGGATCCTGTATTCGGCTGAATATGTAATTCCATCAAAGGTACCTGCCTGGTCAGAAATACGAATTTTCAAGCAGCCATAAAACATATAGGCGTAGCAGTTTTGCGCCAGCGTTGTCGCAGGAAGCGCGGGGAGTTCGGTCAGGTTCTCGCAGGCTCTAAACATATATCTGTAGCAGTTTTTCGCCAGCGTTGTCGCGGGAAGAACGGGAGCTTTGGTCAGACTCGTGCAGCCTCTAAACATAGAGAAGTAGCAAGACGTCGCCAGCGTTTTTTCAGGCAACTCCGGCGCTGTTGTTAATTCTTCGCAGTAATCAAACATATATTGAAAGCAAGAACTGCTCAAGCCTTGGCTCTTGCCGCCATTGAGCCTCAGCGACATGACATTACCGCTGCACGCTACTTTTCCGGTGAGCGAAACGTGATTATATTCATTGAATGAAGTACCACTTCCACTGAAACGAACATAATCGCCCACGTTTTCGAGCGTGATTTGCGTGCCTTGACTATAATCTTTCCAACCTGAGTCGTTTTTATTATACTGCAAATAATCGCAGGAACGATATTCCAGCGTAACCGAAGAATTGGCTTCTTCTGCCGTGAATGTCAGATAATCTTCCTCCGACACAACCTCGCCGACTGCGTTAGCAGAAAACGCCATAACGGACATCATAGAAACGACCATCATTACCGCGAGAACGATTGATGTAATTTTCTTTGTCATTCTCATAAGAGAATCACTCCTTTCATAAATAAATATTGATTTTTAATATTTTAATATTAAACTGCTTATTTGCGTCTACCCGCTGACCGCGTATTGTGATAATACCGGGCATTGGCATGTTTCAATTGAAAATTAAAAATTGAAAGTTGAAAATTATGGTCGTGAAGATAGGTTAGTTAAAGCAATTCACTTCGGTTCCCGACCGAATCTATATGCTGCTTGCGCAGCAAGCATATTACTATTGTCGGGTCGCCGAGGTCGTTTTAATATCCGCACTGTCTGCTCGACCTCAATTTTCCATTTTACATTTTCAATTTTTCATTTGAATGCTCCAAGCAAATCGACAGATTGTTAATATAAAGAAAATACAGGCGCAGCGATACTGCGTCTGTGTCAGTTGATAAGTGTAATTCTTCTGTAAAAAAGGCGCACGAAAGAAAGCGCAGCCAGCGCTTGCTTGCTTGTTTTCAGCATTATCGCTCTTGCCGCCATCGTGTCAAGCCCTTTCTGTCAAATATATTGTTCTAAATATAACATATGATAACGATTTATTATTTCTTGAACAGAAAAATCATTATACTCTTACATTATTTTTGTACAGAGCGTTATATTGAATTATCACAAAAAATCCGACGGAGACCTCACTCAGAGAACTCCGTCGGTGTAAAATATTAAAATTTTCGGCGATTAATGCTTTCTCCCAATGCGGCGGAGCTTGTCGTCGAGGCTGAACTTTCTGAAGATAAAGACCATGAGCAGTCCGCAGAGTGTTCCGAGGATTGCGCCGGCGATGACGTCGGTCGGGAAGTGGACGTAGTTATAAAGTCTCGAGAAGCCGATGAGAGCAGCGACAATCAATGTTATGATTCCGCATTTCTTGTTGATTTTGAAGGCGCAGACAGCCGCGGCAAACGAGCATGAGGTGTGACCGGACGGGAAGCTGAACGAGTGCTCCGTTCCGGCGTTGAGCGTGAACGGCATAACCGCGTTGTGGAACTGCTCGTACTGGTCGTAGGGGCGGACGCGGCACACAAAGTGCTTGATTCCGAGCTCGCCTATCGCAAATCCGAGCCCGATTGCGAGAATTCCGGCGAGAGCCGCAGGGCGGGTTTTCTTGGGAATCAGCAGAATAACGCCGAGCGCGAGCCAGCCGATGCCCTTGTTTGCGAACATCGAGAGCGCCCACATTATCGGGTCGAGGAACGCGCAGCGAATGCTCTGATAGATGAAATCCAAGATTGAGAAATCAAAAGCGTTGAAAATATCCATTTTTTCTCCTTTACTTTCTGAGGTGTTTGAGTTGGGTTTTTCCGCCCGAGGGCGCGCGGTACGGTTTTCCGCCGCGTGAGTCGTAGGACGGTCGCGGTCTTTCTCCTCCGGACGGTTGAGAGCGTCGCGGCGGCGCAGGCTTTTTGTCAAACGGGCTCATAATCAGGTTGACGAGCTTCGAGAACAGGAATCCGCCGATGATTCCCCACGCGATGAGGAGCGGAAAAAGCCATACTCCGAACGACTTGTTGACCTTATAGAATGTCAGCACTCCGAGCGTGAGCGTATGAACGAGGTAAATCTCAAGCGAAAGTCCGCCGAGGAAGTTGAGCGCGTTCTCGAAGTAGAACCGCTTCGCCTTGCCGCAAATCCACATAAAGACAATGATGAAGCAGACGGCGAGCAGGCTGTAGGCGTACCACACAAAGTAGTCGGGAAGGTGGTTTTTCGACACAACCTTGTGAACCGGGAAGAACGCCGTGCCAAGCATAAGAAGCCCAAAAGCGCCGAAAACGACCAAGCCTCTCACCGCCTCGGGAAGCCGCCCGAGGTCAATCTTGTCAATATTCTTGCCGGCGATGATGCCGATGATGAAGGACGGGAGTCTCGAGACGGCAATCGCGATGTTATCGGCAGGCGACTTGCAGATGAAGTAACCGCCGGCATATACCGCCGCAAGCAGCACAAGACCGAACACGCTGCTCTTGCGGATAAGCTTGTAGAACAACGGAAAGAGCAGATAAAACAGCATTATCGCGAACACAAACCACGCCTTGCGGCTTTCGCCGAACCAGAACGTTATCGAGGAATAGTTCCGAAAGAACCTTCCGAAGTTGAAAACGCCGTGATGAGCTCTTACAAAGCCAATCCAGAGCCAGTACGGAAACGAAATCACGAGATACGGAACCGCAACCCTGACGACGCGCTTTTTGAGATAGCTGAGAAATTCAATTTTGCCGTCGCCGTAGCGCCGCTCGAATGAGAGGTACAGGCAAAGCCCCGACAGCAGCATAAATATGTCAACGCCGAGGTTGCCGCACGACAAAAACTGGCTGATGCCGCGCAGAACTCCGTTTACGGTGGCGTCGCTCTGCTTGAGCGTGTGCGTTATAAGCCGGGAGAGAGTGTAGCTGTTCGTGGGGAAATGCACGCTGAGGCTGACGTGAAAGCACACTATCCATACGGCGCAAATGCCATAGATAGCGTTGCGGTGCTTTAGTAGTCCTCTGAGGTTCATATACACTCTCCTTTCCTTAGCATAATTAAGGCAATACCGCATAATTCAGGTGTGCGGATTGCGCAGCAAGATTTTTCGTCAGGTTGTACAAATAAATCAAGGTAAGGCTGACGCCTTGCCGAGATTTTTTGGGCAAACTGACGGAATAATATTCAAGCAAGCCGCGCGCCTTGAATTGTGCGGTGTTGCCTTAATTGCACAATGCATTATGATTATAACAGAGCCGCGAAAAAAAGTCTATAATTCTTTCAATTCTGTAAAGTGAAAGGCTGCCGCAGCGCGACAGCCCGATAACAATTATTTCTCAACGTAAACTCTGATGGTGAATTTGAGTGAGGTGAGAGCCTTCACCTCTTCCGAGGCAAGCATTTCCTTGGGAATATTGCTTGTGTCCGGCTTGAAGACAAGCTCGCAGTAGCCCTCGGACATAGCCTTAATGGTGTAGCCGGTTGACTTCTTGGTTACCTTGATGACGTTCGGGTCGGATGATGAAATAACCAGCGCGCTCTGGAGCATTCCGAAAAAAGACTGCAGCTCGCCAAGCTGAATATCACCGGGCGAGATAACGTCGCCGACATTAAGCTTGACGTCATACGCAGGAGTGTCCAGAACCCTGACCTTGTACTTTGTGGTGGTTGTTTCCTTTTGACCGTATCCGTAATCCACAGTGCTCTTGACGGTCACAAACGCGTCTCCGGCTGAAACTCCCTCGAAAGCAAACTTCGTGTTGCCGTCCGAGTCGGTTCCCTTGGTGATTTTGAGAACATTGCTGTCGCTCGAGCTAATCGAAAGCTTGGCAACCGGGCCTGTCATGGTAGTGATGAAGTTCACCACCTGGGTGAGCAGGTTATCGTTGGCGCCGAGGTTGAACGCATAGTCATAATCAACAAACATTATGGCGGTGTTGCTCTTTTTCGCGGCGGATTTATACTTGCCTGTCTCGGCGACTACGTAGTATTTGTAGCCCTCGCGGAGCTTGACCTTTGTGTCCTCATAGTAGAACACCTTGTCGGAGAGCAGCATAATCGTGCCGTCGTTCGTCTTTTTCTTGAAGTTAGCCGAGGATTTGAGGAGTGTGTACTTGCCGCCGCCGACGGATCTGTAGATTGAGTACTTCTTTGCTCCCGTAACGGGTATCCAGCGGAGCTCAAAGCCCGTGTAGTCGCTGTTCTTCTTGACCGCGAGCTCGGGAGTATCGAGACAGAGAAGCTTGGGCGTAGACGCGCTGAGCGCGCTGCGTGTTTTGCCGCTCATAGCGGCGACCTTGTACTTGAAATATTTGCCCGTGGAATCATAATCAATCCACGCGGTTTTCTTGGTC
Organism: uncultured Clostridia bacterium; assembly: GCA_946184925.1. Lineage (GTDB taxonomy): Bacteria > Bacillota > Clostridia > Oscillospirales > Acutalibacteraceae > Ruminococcoides. The sequence continues at coordinate 10,064 of CAMHHL010000006.1, forward strand.
GTTTTTACTGCGGTGTACTTTCCGACCGTGGAGCCGGAAACCTTGGCGCGGTAGACGCGGTATTTCTCGGCGCCTGCGGACTTGCTCCACTTTATTTTCGCGAACTTGCCGTAATAACCGAAGTCGAATATGCCTGCAACACTGCTGTCGCGCTCGTCAACTGTCACAACGTTCGCCTTGACGGTTGAGGGCGCTTTGAGAAAGCGGATTGACGCGGAACCGATTGCCGCGGCGTTTCCGTTGATTGCGGTGACCTTATAGGCGTACTGAACGCCTGCCTTCGCCTTTTTGTCGGTAAAGGTAACTGCGGAGGAACCGACCGTAGCTACGGTGGAATAGCTTTTTGCGCCTGACGCTCTGCGAGCGACGATGAACTTACCGGCGCCCGTGCCCTTGTTCCAGCTGAGCTTTACGCCGGAAGTCGTGTTGACAGCCTTGAGCTTGGGAGCCGAAACCGCAGCCGCGGAAACGCCGATAACGCCGAAGGATGACGCGGCTATCAACGCGGCAAGCACTGACGCAGTTGCTTTGAGAAACTTTTTCATGATAACCTCCTGATTAATTATATTTTTCTTAATTATAATATCGGGTTAAGCGTTTGTCAATAATATATTATTGTTAATCGGAAAGCTTCTCACTTACAACTTGCGCAAGAGAGCCGGCTCAGTTTTGAGCCGGCTCCTTTAGTTTACTTCTTGACCGTTACTTTGATTTTTTTGTACACGCCGTTCTGGGCATAGACATAGATGTAGCAGGTGCCCTTCTTCTTGGCGGTGATTACGCCTTTTGAATTGACTGTCGCGACCTTGGTGTTTGAGGATTCGTATCTGAGGGCGCGGTGGGTGCTGAGCTTGAGCTTCTTGTTCTCAAGTGTTGTCTTTGCCTTTAGGGAGAATTTCTTGCCTGCCTTGGCGAGCGTGACCTTGCTGTTCTTGGCGGCGGTTGTAATCGCCTTGACGTTGGTGTACTTGCCGCCCTTGGTCGCCGCATGGACGGTGCTCGAGGTCGAGATGACCTTGCCCTTGCTGTTAACAGCGACAATCAGGAACTTGTAGTATGTGCCCGACTTCAACTTTTTGCCGGCAACCTTGGTGACCTTGAGAGCGGTTTTTGCGCTTGAAACAGTGGTGAGCTTTTTGAACTTGTTCTTGGTGCCGCAGACGTTGGCGTAGACGACGTACTTTGTTGCGCCGGAGACCTTCTTCCACTTAAGCGTGATGGCTTTCTTGGTGGTTTTTGTCGCCCTTGCGGTTAGCTTTCCGTAGGCTGAGCCCTTGAGCTCCTCGGTTGTGCTCTTCCTGATAACGCTGTCGGCGGTTTTGATGTCGGCACCCTTACCCACTCCGGCTGTAGTTGCCTCGGTTGCCGAGGTGGGAGCCTGAGTTGAAGCTTCTGTCGGTGCTTGTGTGGGAGCTTCGGTTGCGGGCGAGGTTGTTGCCTCGGTCGGAGCCTGAGTTTCGGTGACAGGCTCGGTTGTTGTAGCCTGAGTTTCAGTGACCGGCTCGGTTGTTGTAGCCTGAGTTTCAGTGACCGGCTCGGTTGTCGGAGCATCGGTTGCGGTTTGCTCCGCTGCCTTGGTTGTCACGGTTATGGTGAGGTCGCTTGCGACCTTTGTAATTCTGTAGGTGTTCGCGGTTCCGGTGTCGGCAGGAGTTTTGAGGTTCTTGTAGCTGCCGTCAACCGTTACGCTGTCCACCTCGTAGCCGTCCGCAGGAACAACAGTGAAGTTGACCTGACCTTCGCCGGTGCTGTCGGGAACGCCTGAGGTTGAGTTTCTCGATACGGCTGCGTTAACGTTTGTCTCGCTTGCCGCTGAATAATCCTGAGTATAATATGTGTTGATTGTGGCATTTTCGTCGGTAACAAAGCTAACATTGTAGCCCTTGTCCTCTTCCTCGGTGCCGTCAACCTTGGCGGTCTTGACGGTTATGGTGAGGTCGCTTGTTACCTTTGTGATTCGGTAAAGGTTGTCAATGAGTTCGGTGAGCGACAAATCCTTGAGGTTGTTGTAGCTGCCCTCGACGGTTACGGAATCGACCTTGTAGCCGTCGGCTGTTACTACGGCAAAGTTAATCTGACCGGAGCCGGTGCCGTCGGATTCGCCGGTGTCAGAGCTGCGCGCGATTGCGGTTGTCGCGTTCTGCTCGCTGACTGCGCTGTAATCCTGAGTGTAATAGACGTTGATTGTCGCGTTTTCGTCAGTTACAAAGCTTGCAGTGTAGACAGTGGTGTTGACCGGGGCTGTCTGCTCGTCCTCTTTGTACTCGGTGAGGGTGAGAGTAGCTGGGATAGTCTTGCGCTCAACGTCGCCGCAGGCAGTGCAGGTGTATTTCATCACGCCTGAGGAAGTTGCGGTTGCTGCTGTCTCAACCACGCCGTTATTCCAGCTGTGAGCCCACGCGTTGCTCTTGCATGCCGTGACCGCGGACGCGGTGCTGATTGACGCGCTGTTAGTTGTCATGGAAGGTGATGAATAAAGCAGATAGTTGATATTCCTGACGAGCTTTTCGCTGTAAACTACGCTGCCGTTCACGCTTACATTAACAACGGTGTTCGCTGAACGCGAGGTATTTGCGGAATAATATCTCTGCGATGATGACAGATTGAGTCCCATTCCCTGGGAGCCTGCCGCAAAGATTGTCGCGCCGTTTATAGTAACGCTGCCGTCTGAATCAATGGGCGAGTTGTCGCCGCCGCCCTGCATCGAGAGTACGGTGAGAGTGCCGCCGAGCAGGTTGAGCGCGCCGTTTGAATCCAGGCCGTCACCCTGACAGTTCACATAGAAGTCGCCGCCGTAGATATTGAGCGAATAGCTTCCGTTTGAGGTCTGCTGTCCCTGCTGACCGCCGGGAGTAAATCCGCCCTGTCCGCCGGGACCAAAACCACCCTGTCCGCCGGGACCAAAACCGCCCTGATTACCGCCGGGACGGAACGTGTCGTTGCCGCCTGCGCCGGGATCGGAGCCGTTGGTGCTGCCGCCTGCCGAGTTGATTCCGTCATCGCTCGCAACAACATAAAACTTGCCGGAATATGTGTTGACTACGGAGCCCTCGAGTCCTTCGTAGCTTGCGTTTATTGTGATTTCGGGGTCGCGCTCGTAGCCGTTCTCGGTGCCGAGTGTGAGGGTTGCGTCGGCGTGAACGCCGTCGTCGCCGGTATAAATTACAAACGTGCCGCCTGTAATCGTAACGGAGCCGTCGGAATGAACAGCGTCGTCGCGTGTGTTGAGGTTAAAGGTGCCGCCGGAAATCTCAATCAGGTTTGTGGGATTTTCCTCGCTGTCGTTGTTTCCGGACGCCTTGATGCCCTTGCAGCTCATGGTGTCCTTGTCAAAGCCCGAGGTGTTGTAGCCGCCGAAGGTCTTGATGTTGAAGCTGCCGTTGGTGACGGTGAGCTTTTCCGCAGCCTGGATTCCGTCGCCCTGAGCGTTGATTGTGAATGTGCCGCCGTTGATTGTGATTGTTCCGGCTGAGGTCGTGTCGCCCTCGTCGGGAACAGCCTTGATGCCGTCGTTTTCCGATGTGATGTCAAAGGTTCCGGCGTTGATGACGATGCTTCCGTCAAAGCCGATGCCGTTGTTCACTGCCGTGGCGATGATGGTGCCGCCGTCAACGGTGAGTGCGGATTCCACGCCGCCCTTGATGCCGTTCTTCGCGTTTCCGACAGCCTTGAGAGTGCCGTCGCCGAAAACGGTAAGGCTCGAGCCGGTCTTGACCTTGATTGCCGCTCCCTCAAAGTCGGAGTTTGTCTCCTCGGTTGAAGCGTCCTCGTTGTCGGTGAGGGTTGAGGTGCCGACAAGCTTGAGCAGAACGCCCGAAGCCTTCTTGACGACGAGCGGAGCCGTCGCGGAAGAGCTGAGAGTGAGGTCGTCGAGAATCAGCGTGACGTCGCTGAGACTTCCGCCGACGACGATTGAGCCCTCGGAGCAGGAGCCTGTAACGCGGTAGGTGCCTGCCGACTTGATGGTGAGAGTTGTGCCGCTGATTGTGTAGCCGCTGCCGGACACGGTCTCGGTTATGCCGCTGTCCGAGAAGCTGAGAGTCGCCTGCTCGCTGTAATAGGCTGAGGCTGTTGTCAGCGGAAATACCGACATCAGCATCAAAGCCGCGAGCACAATGCTCAACAGTTTTCTTGTTTTCATAAGTATGCCTCCTAACGATACTTTTTATTACGGGGTCATTTTACAGCGCCACACTTAAAAAAAGCTTAAAATTCTCCTTAAAAACAGAGATAACTGTATCATTTTCCTGTAAAGCAAAAACATGCAGGCAGGTTTACCACTGCCTACACGCTTATTTCGTTTTATTTTGCTGTTCTTGGGGAACTTTTTGTGGAATAATGCTCGCAAGAGTTCCCCATGACTAGAAGGTTTTAATGCATTTGGATTTCATAAATCCCATTATTTCGCCGTTATCTTTATCCTCATAATAAGCTACCAACAGCCGCTTAAACTCAGGCACTTCTTTTTCCGGAATAATAAGCATTCCGGCTCCTTGTGAAATCAAATAATGATTTGCGAAGATAACCGACGCTCTTTTGTTTCCGTCATTAAAAATCTGCGCTTTCATACAATATAGGCACAGGTTAATTGCTTTTTCATCAGCCGGGAGAGATTCTTCGAGAAGAACTTCAAGCCTTTCCTTGATAACGCTCTCGATTGGCAAGGGTGGAATGTAGCTTGTGCCGCCGATTGTAACAGGTACGCCGCGGATTCTTCCGCCGCTTTCATAAAAGCCCTCATTTACGAGCTTTGCGATATGGCAAAGAATCGAATAATCTGAGGGATAACTGATTACATCCTTGTCCAGTATAAACTCCCACGCGTGTTTGAGGTTTAAGATTTTTTGCACGTCCGAAGCTGATACGCCGTTGACTTTGCCGTTATCTATAATATCTTCTGTCTGCGGAAAAGTCGTAGCGACGCCTTCAAGCACAGCCTGATCATAGATATTTGACTTCAAATTTGCTCTGGCAAAATCCAAATTGAGCATAACCCTTTCGGAAAGCTCCGCATCCGAGTAACCGAGAAGCGCAAGCTCTTTATCCAAACGTCTGATATTCTTTTTCAGCTCTCTGGCTTCACGGGAATTTCTAAGAAGCAGCTGATACAACTCGTCTGAATACTCACCGACATAGGTTGATGTGAGTCTGCTGCCGACACGCTTGCGAATATAGAGATATTTATTTCCTTCACGGTCTTTGATTTCGGGAGTTCCGTCATATGGGAGCAAATTCAGCCTTGCCTGAAAATCTGCTCTTTGGTGTAGAAGCTCTTGTATTTGAGGATAGTTGTTTTTCATAACATGTCTCCTTTGGGGAACTTTATATATAATTATTCTATCATAATGTTCCCCAATGAGTCAATTGATATTTTTTATTATTGTACGAAAAAAATGTGAAAAAGCACAGGCTCCCGAAGGAACCTGTGCCGATAAGTCATGTTATTTTACCTTTACGACGAACACCCAGGATTCAATGCCCTGCTTTACGGTGATTTTTGCCGTTCCCTTGCGCACGCCTGTCACCTTGCCGGCGGAATTAACCTTGGCGATTTTTGAATTTGATGATTTGTAGGTGAGTTTGGTCTTTTTCGCGGTGAAAATCTTCTTGATTGCCGCGGACTTGCCGACCTTCAGCGCTCCGGTGAACTTCACTCCGGTGTGCTTTGTGCCCTCTGTCGCGGTGAACGCGTAGCGGAACGCCTCGGTGCCGATTTTGCCGATTACGGTTGAGGTTGTCAGCGGACGATAATAGTCGTCGCCCTCGCCGTCATAGTAATAATCGTAGCCGTAAGCATAGGTTCCCAGCTTTGTTACAGACGAAGGAACATTGAGAGTTTTGAGAGCGTTATCCTCCATGAACGCCTCGTCGCCGATAGTTTTGAGCGTTGTCGGCAGAGTAACCTTGGAGAGCTTCTGGCAATGTGAGAAAGCCTCGGGGCAAATCACCTTGGTGCCGCTCTTGAACGTGACAGTGGTGAGCTTATTAAAATATGAGAACGCCTGCGGAGCAACCTTGATTGCGCCCTTTTTGATGGTGACGGTCTTGGGAGAAGCGCCGTTGTAGCCGAGGGCTACGTTGTTGACATAGACTACACCCTTGGGCTGTTTCTTGAACCATGCTGTACCTTCGAACACGTGTCCGCCGAAAGCTGTCAGCTTCTTGGGAATGGTGATTTTCGCAAGCTTTGTGCAATCGCGGAAAACCGTGTTACCGAGAGAAGTTACCGACGAAGGGATTGATACGCTCGTGAGCGCTTTGCAGTCAAAGAACGCCGCGTTGTCGATTTTCTTGATGTTTGACGGAATCTTGATTGAAGTAATACTCTCGCAGCCGTCGAAGGCGCCCTGCGGAATAACCGTAAGCGAGGTCGGAATGTTGACGGTCTTGAGCGCGGAGCAGTACGCAAACACTTCGGCGTCCATCTTCTTCAGCTTGTTATTAAGCGTAGCCTTTGTGAGCTTTTGGCATTGATAGAAAACGCCGTAACCGAGAGTTGTCACGCTGTCGGGAAGCTTTACGGAGGTTATGCCGCAATTATTAAACGCATGGTCGCCGATTTTAGTCACGCCTGACGGTATTGTTACCGACGTCATCGCGGTGCAGCCTTGGAACGCGGAGCTGCCGATTGTCTTGAGCCCGGACGGGAGCGTAACGCCCTTGAGTTTCGGGCACTGCATAAAGAGCGATTCCGGAACAGCCGAGAGAGTTTCGGGCATTGTGACTTCCTCGAGATTGTCGCAGAAGGCGCAAATGCTGTAGCCGAAGGTCTTGACAGTCTTGGGGAAAACAATCTTTTTGAGAGTGTCGCAATTGCTGAACGCAAAGTCATCGATAACGGTAACGGAATCGGGGATAATCAAGGTTTCGAGCCCGTTTGTGTCCGCAAAGGCGCCGACGCCGATTGAGGTTGTGCCTGCCTTGAGAGTGAGCTCAGCGTCGCAATCGCCCTTGAGCTTGTATACAGATGTGTCAAAATAAATCACGCCGTCGGGCTGATTGTTGAACCACGCCGTGCGGTCGAACGCCCCGGAAGCAACGCTGACGCCGCTCTCGGGCATGTTGAGCTTAGCAAGCTTGGTGCAGTCATAGAACGCCGCGCCGCCGATTTCACTGAGGGTGTTGGGGAAGGTTACTTCCGTGAGGCTGCTGCAATCCTGGAACGCGCCCGAGCCGATGGTTTCGAGGCCCTCGGGGAAGGTGACGCTCTCGAGCGCTCTGCACGACTTGAATGCGCGGTACTCGATTGTTTTGACGTTCTCGGGAATCGCAACGCTCTTGAGCGCGGTGCAGAAGTTGAAGCTGTTCTCACCGATTCTCGAGATTGTTGAACCGAAGGTGACGCTCTCGAGGGTATCCATGTTGTCAAAGGCATAGTTGCCGACGCTCGTTACGCCGTCCTCAAGAACTACGCTCTTGACTTCTTTGCCGTACCACGGGAAGAACATGCCGTCCTTCTTGTTGCCCATTGAGCCGTCGCCGGAGATTGTGAGCTCTCCGGTTGAGGAGTCGAAGCTCCAGCTGCAATTTCCGATGATGCCGAAGTCCTCTCCGGTAGCCGTGACGCCGGTTTCAGCCGCCTGAGCGACGACGGAAAATGCCGAGCCGAGCATAAGAACCGCGAGCATAAGCGCAAATAGTTTTTTGATTTTCATAATTCTTCTTTCCTTTCTCTTTATTCAACGACTGTCTCTCCCTGCCAGTCGATAATTCCGCCGAATTCGACGATGTTGGTGTAACCCAGCGCGGCAAGCTTTGACGCCGCCTCCTTGCTTCGTCTGCCGCTGCGACAGTAAACCATAATGAGCTGTTTCCTGTCCGGCAGCTCGGGAACAGCTTTGTCGGAAATATCCTCGTTGGGAACGCAGATTGCGCCCTCGATATGCCCGGAGGCGAACTCATCGGCGGTTCTGACATCGAGGATGATATAATCCTTCTCCGTGCTCATGAGCCTGACGGCTTCATCCTGAGAAACCTGCCTGTAGCCGCCGCCCGACGCGGAGCAGCCGGCAAGCAGCAATATCGCCGCAAAAAGTGTTGCAATCAATTTTTTCATCACATTTCTCACCTTTCACTTTCATAATAACATTAACAGAAAAAAAGTCAATAGAAAAGATAGGATTGTTAAGGAAAAAGGACTGCCGCGCCTGTGCGTGACAGTCCGTAGTGAATTAATGAATGAGAATTCTCGGATGTGACGAGCTTTTGAGCGCTCTGAGGATTCCGAGCAGTCCGCTCTCGCCGGTTGCAACGCCGCCGGATGTCGGTTCGCTGCCGACATGGAAGAAGATTGCGGAGCCTGCGCCGGGGACAGCCGGTGTGTTGTAATTGATGACAAAGCCGTACTCATACAGCGGCGAATCAATCATATGCACCGCGGAGCTCCAATCCTTGTTCGCCTCGCCCTCGACGCGCTGATTGTAGTACTTCGAGGTCGGGTCGTCTATCCAATATGTATTGTTTGTTATTTTGAATGATTTGAGCCCTGTCTTTGGAGCGGTGCCCTGATAGAACGCTTCGCCGACTCCGTAGAGCCCCTGCGGCGTTCCGCTGGTTTGCTCGGACATCTCGCTGACGGTGCCGTCTGAGCTGACATAGCCGTAGCAGAACATTCCCTCGTTCTCGGCCCACTTGCCGTTTGTGACTTCAAAGAGCCTGATTGCGGCGATGGACGGGTTGCTGTAGTCGGACTGAACGGTGACGAGCTGACGGACGTTCTTCAAATCCTCTGCGCCGTAGCCTGACTCGGTGAGAATAGCGGAGAGCTCCTCCGAAACCTCGGCAATTGCCGGCTCGGTGGGCTTTGGCGCCTGAGTTTCTGTCGGCTTCTGAGTAGGCTTCTCGGTGGGAGCGGTTGTCGCCTTCTTCTTAGCCGCCGACGCCTTGGACGATGTCTTTGTCGTCTTTTTCGAGGTGGTTTTGGTTTTTGAGGCGGTTGTCACCTTTGCGGTGGTTGGCTCGGTCGCCTTTGACGGCTGGCGCGAGGTGTAGTTCCTCGCCGACATATAGAACATAAAGCAGCTTGCGAGGAAAATCACGATGTTTATGACGGTCAGTACAGCCATGAATCTGCGCTGTCTGTAATCCTTGATACTGATGTAGCTTTTCATATCTTCACCCCTGTTATATCTAAGTAACCCTATTATACTAACTAAAAAAAACGATGTCAATATTTTTGCAGGCAGAAAGCCGCTGTTGAATAATTCAAACGGACATGATATAATCGGACTGAAAGAGAGGTGCGCGATATGACTGCAAAAAACGAACCGAACGGCGCGTGGGAAATCCGCGGCACAATCGGAACGAAGATTGAGATTGACGAACCAAAAATCGTCGTGTTGTGGCGCAATTCTCCGGTGCTCTCGACCACCTTCAAGCGCAAAAAGCGCGACGGCGGCGAGGAGCTTGTGCTCAAAAATCGCGGACTGAGATATGAGAACTCCGACGCGGACTACGCCGAGCTTCGTGAGCTGTTTTATCACGACGGCAAGCTCGAAATGACCGAGTACTTTCCCATCAGCGGACTGAGCACCGACACTCTCACAAAAACCGAAAACTCACGCTACGGAAACTACACCGTCGAAAACGAAAGGCTGCGCGAGCTCAAAGGCAAATGGAAGGAAAAAGACGGCTCTTATGAGCTCGAATTCAAGGGCGACAAAATGCTCATTGACGGCAAAAAGCAAAAAATCTGCCTGCTGCGCCCGAACTCCGGATTCCCCGAGGGGCTGAAAATCGCCGACAGCGACCCTTCCTGCTACGGCGTCATGGATTTTTATGAGATGTACTATCACGGCGACACCATAACCGCGAGCATAATGGTGTGCGACGCCAAGCCGATAATCCTGGAATTTCGCAGGGTGAAATAAACCGGAAGCAGTAAGTTGTAAGATGTAAGTTATAAGTTAAACCCGGAGCCGGCTCAAGACAAGTCTTGATTCGGCTCCTTTGCTTATTGTCACTACGGTGATAGTATTTCCCTTAATTTTCTTGACTAATTATCACTACAGTGATATAATTAGGTCGGATGGAGGAACAGAAAATGGATAAACTGATTACTGTATATCATGGTTCAAAACAGATTGTAGAAAAACCAACATTCGGCAAAGGCAGAAAACACAATGATTTCGGGTTAGGTTTTTATTGTACCGAAAGTAACGCTCTCGCAAAAGAATGGGCGGTATCTTCACTTCAGGACGGTTTTTCAAATCAATACACGCTTGATACGGAGCACCTGAATATTCTTCATCTCAACAGCCCCGATTACACTATTCTGAATTGGATAGCTGTTCTTGCAGAACACCGCGTTTTTTCAATAAATAATCCTGTTGCGGGAAGAGCAAAAAAATATTTGACAGAGAATTTCGGTATCAATGTCAACGCTTATGATTTAATCACCGGGTACAGAGCCGATGATTCATACTTTGATTTCGCCGAGGCTTTTCTGAATAACGGAATTACAGTCGAACAGTTAGCAAAGGCTATGCGGCTTGGCAAGCTTGGAGAACAGATTGCAGTCAAGTCTCAGTTCGCCTTTTCAAAGATAAAGTATGAGGGCTTTGAGACAGCGGAAAAAGATACCTTTTACGTTTTGAGAAAAGCACGAAACGATGACGCCAACCAAATGTATCTGAATATTCTTGAAGAAGAGTCCGATGGTTTATACATTCAGGATATTATCAGAGGAGGCATTAAAAATGACGATCCGCGCATACCAAGAAATATACCTGAATAAAGCCCGGAAAGCTCTGGGAGATGCTTTCGATTATATCGTGAACACTTGTGATATTCCGGGAGCGGTTTTTGTTAAGCTCTTTACCGCAAGTACAATATGCAAGAGAATGGAACGCGGTGAACCTGCTCTTATTGCAGGCAAGAGCGGAATAGAAATTGCGTCAGATGTTCTGTTCGAAACCACCGGTAAATACTATGATGAAGAACCACGTAAAAAATACGGACGCACAAAGGAATACTGGATTGGATGGGCTGTCGCCTATTATCAGTGGTACTCCTCAAGGAGCTATCGTGATATATTTAAAGTTTTGCCATTTGAAGATTTGGAGAGAATGTATTATACGCTTCATGAAGCCGATATCACTAAATTTGTGCAGATAGCCGATGAAAAAATGAAGGAACACTTCAAAGAAACTAACCTTAAGCGTATACGTTCTTCCTACGGCTGCACGCAAAAAGAACTTGCTGAAAAAGCCGGCGTAACAGTACGCTCCATACAAATGTATGAGCAGCGCCGTAAGGATATCAATAAAGCAAGTGCGGAAACTTTATTCCGCATTTCGAAAGTACTTGGATGTACTATTGAAGATTTAGTAGAAAAATAAAAATGATTCGATTCAAAACACGGAACCGATACCGATTTTCAACAACAATATACAAGCGGTAGAAACAACTCGGAGCCGGCTCAAGACAAGTCTTGAACCGGCTCCTTTGCTATTTGCTTATTCTGATTTTGTCCACTTGCTGATGTCGGGGATTTTAACCTTGGCTGAGCCGTAGGTGAAATCCAGCGTAATCTTCTCGTTTTCTATTTTTTCATCTTTTGAATTAACCGTATAGGTGAGTTTCTTCACAAGTCCGTCCTCAGATGTGGCGGAAATAGTCAGGCTGTCGCTTTTGCCCTTCTTCATCTCAATCTTGAGCGTCTCTTTGCTGACGGCTTTCTCGTTTTCCTTCTTGCCGTCAACCTTGGCGGAGAATGTGACGCCCTTAGCCTCGTTCCAATCGAACAACTCGAGATATTTCTTGTATGCGCGGTAACCCATCTCGTAGTTTTTCTTGCCCTCCATATAATACTGCGTTTCTCCGTCGGAGGAAGCAAAGATGTACTTCTTGCCGTCCTTGAATGCATATGTATCGGTTTTGCCGGACTCGGTAACGCCGGAGGTATTATATACACCGTGACTGGAGGTGCCGTCGATTGTCTCGGTAAAGAGCTCTTTGCCCTTTTCGGTCAAAGTTACGACCTGATTTGTGTCGGCAAACGTCTTTTCCGTAAAGTTGTTGAAGAGCTCAACAGTGCCGTCCTTGTCGTCGGCGGAGTAGTTCCATGTTTCCTCGCCGCCGAGTTGAACGCTGCATGCGCAGACGGAAAGCGCCATAACGAGCACGAGAGCAACAGCAAGTAAGCTTTTTGCAAGTTTCATATTTTTCTCCTTTTCTTTGAATAGCGGAAATTGAACCCGCCTTAACATACAGCGCGAGTGCTTCGCGCAGTTTCTGCCGAATTCCGTTTGTCGGAATTTCCGTTATTATAGCACATTACCGCTGAAAAAGCATTGCCCAAACAGCAGATTTTCATTCCTTTTAATCAGAACAATTTATGCATTTAGCCCAAACCAATCAAATCAACACACCGTTGCAGTGGTCAACCTCGTGCTGGATAATCTGCGCGGTAAAGCCGGAGAAGGACTTCGTTTTCCACGCGAATTTGCTGTCCTGAAACTTCACCGTGATATTTCTGCAGCGCTTAGTCTCGCGCGGCTCGCCGATGAGCGAAAGACAGCCCTCGCGCGCCGTGAACTCTCCGGAGCACGAAACAATCTCGGGGTTATACATCACGGTCGGAACTCCACCGTCGGAAAAGGCTATAATTCGCACGGTTTTTCCAATCATATTCGCCGCCATGCCGACGCAGGTTTCGCGGTGAGCAAGGAGCGTGTCGAGCAAATCGCGCGCAATTGCTGAATCGGCGGCAGTCGCCGGGCGCGACTTCATCCCGAGAAACATCGGGTCGTGAATTAAATTTTTAATCATACTTCCTCCCTGAATTTGAGCACGCCGCGGTGGTAGAGCTCCAAAAGCTCATAGAGGTCGGCGATTTTCTCGCGGATAACCTCGCCGTCGTCGGTGTTTTCTACCATAACTCTGCCGGATTCGGTCTCGACAATCTCGGAATCGGAGTGGATATCCTTGTTCTCGCCGAGAGCCTCGCTGATACTCTCGAACGGGTGGTGAGCCTTGAGGCGAAGTCCGTGGGAGTTGTAAATCAGAGTGTAGCCGGCTATGCCTGTCTTTTCGTGATAATCGCGGCAGAAACCGCCGTCGATGACGAGGAGCCTGCCGTTTGCGCGGATTGGTAGCTCGCCCTTGACGGTTCGCACCGGGGTGTGACCGTTGACGATGTGAGCCATCTGCCAGCTCAGCCCGAACTCGGCGAGAATCAGCTTGCATGTGTACTCGGTTTCGTAATATCTGTAGTAGGGGTTCTTCTCCTCGTGATGAGCGGCGGTATCGTCGATGAAGAGCCGCTCAAAGGTCTTGATGTTCCGTCCGCAGAGCGGTGACTTGCGTCCGCACCAGAGGTACCACATGAAGTCGAGCTCGTCACGAGCCTTCTCCTTGCTGAAAAAGGCGCTCCGCGCGCGCGAATCAGCCATATCGAAATAATCCCTGCCGCAGTATTCCCTGCCGAAGTGGGTGACGGTATCGAGCGTGCCGTCCTCTTTGAGCGGAACACAACCGTGGTAGAGCAGGTTGCCGTTGAAGCGCTTGTACATTGAGCCGCGGTCATAGAGGAAGGCGACGTGCTTTCTGAGCCGCGCGCTGTTCATAAAATCGGCTTTGAGCTTATCGACAACCTCTGCTTCTTCCTTGGTGAGCTCATAGGGCGAATCGGGGTTAACCGTCGGGAACTCGGTGTCGTTGAGCCGGTAGCGCATACCCTCGCTCACAACAAAACCGTCCTTCATGCTCCCGAGCAGGAGCCTGTCGCTCATCTCATACTCGGGACGGCGCAGGATAATCTGTCCCTCGAGCTTGAACTGAATGACGGAAATAGCCTTGAGCGCCGCGTCCATGGGATTGCGGTTGCTGTAGGTTTTCTCGGCAAAAAGCGCCAGCTCGCGCAGGCTGATTCCGTAGCCGCTCTCGAGCGTGCCGACGGTGCCGTACTTGATGCCGTTGCGCACAACGTTCGCTATGCTCGCCTCGCAGCCTGACGCCGCGCCCATCCAGAGAATGTCGTGGTTGCCCCACTCGATATCGAGGGAGTGATACTTCATCAGAAGGTCAACAATCTTGTCCGCCGACTCTCCCCTGTCGAAGATATCGCCTACGATGTGGAGCCTGTCAACCGCAAGCCTTTTTATCAGCCCGGCGAGCGAAATGACAAAATCATCCGGGTCGAGGCTGATGATGGTTTCGAGTATTTTGCTGTGATAGCGAACCTGATTGTCGTCCTCGTCGCGCTGGGCGTGAAGCAGCTCGTCGATTATGTAGGCGTAGTCGTCGGGCATAGCCTTGCGCACCTTGGAGCGCGTGTACTTCGACGAAAGCGCTCTCGCAATTTCAATCATGTTGTTGATTGTTTCCTCATACCACTCCGGGGTGTTCTCCTGAGCCTTGCGCACAAGGTGGAGCTTTTCCTTGGGATAATAAATCAGCGTGCAGATTTCCTTGCGTTCATTCCGGCTGAGACTGCCCTTGAAGAGCATGTCAACCTTCTCGCGCACAACGCCGGAGCAGTTGTTGAGAATATGGCAGAACGCCTCGTACTCGCCGTGGATATCGCTCATAAAATGCTCGGTGCCCTTGGGCAGGTTGAGAATTGCGGTGAGGTTGATGATCTCGCGCGAGAGCGAGCGAACCGTAGGATATTTTTCGGATAACAGAGTGAGGTAACGTGTTCTCTCGTCCATAAAAACGCCCCCTTATAATCTATACCTAATTAATAGCATATGCCCGGGAAAGTGTCAACCGTTTTTTGGCGGAAATGAATAAAACTCTCCGCGCGTCCGATACTAATGAAAAACGCAAAAGGAGAAAACTATGACAGACAACAATCAAGGCGGAAACTGTCCGCAGAACAAATACTCCGGAACAAGGACGGAGCAGAACCTTCGGGCGGCGTTCTCGGGCGAATCCGAGGCGCGCAACAAGTACACCTTCTTCGCGGCAAAGGCAAAGCAGGACGGCTACGAACAGATAGCGGCGCTGTTTCGCAAAACAGCCGAGAACGAGCGCGAGCACGCGGAAATCTGGTTCAAGGAGCTTTGCGCAATCGGCTCAACGCCCGATAACCTCGCCGCGGCAGCCGACGGCGAAAACTACGAATGGACGGATATGTACAAGGGCTTTGCCGAGACAGCCGAGCAGGAAGGCTTCCCCGAGCTCGCCGAAAAGTTCAGGCTTGTCGGCGAGATTGAAAAGCAGCACGAGGAGCGCTACCGCGCGCTATTGAACAACATTGATATGAACGAGGTGTTCAGAAAGAGCGAGGTCAAGGTCTGGGAGTGCCGCAACTGCGGACACATCATCGTCGGAACCGAGGTTCCCGACCTCTGCCCCGTCTGCTCTCACCCGCAGTCGTACTTCCAGCTCCGCGCGGAGAATTACTGACGAAACACAAGCAAAAAAACGCCGCTCCTTTCGGGGCGGCGAAAGCTTTATGTTCTCTCGGAATAGTGGTAGGTTTTCTCGAGGAGCATATCCTTGACCTTCATCAGCCTTGTTCGGCTGGAGCGGTCGTTCTCCTCGAGCTTCATCGAAATGTATTTTATCGTGTCCTGATACCTCGGTATCATAACGTGCTCGAGCGAATTAACGCGGCGGCGCGTTTTTTCAATTTCAGCCGACATCAGCTCGCAGCTCTTCTCATATTCGGCGAGCTTTATGAGGTCGGGAAGAACATCGCCAAGGGCTGAAATCGCGTCGTCAAGCTCAAACGAGGTGAACGCGAAGCCGTAAGGGAAGATATCGCCGCTGTCTGCGGTTCGCTCGGAGGCTTTGAACACCGGAATGTCAACGCTCATGACGTTGCGCGACTCGGTGTGGATATTCACCTGCTGCTTCGGCGACATCAGCGAGGCGTCGAGCGCCTCCTTGCTCATCACCGCGCTGGCGTTCACAAAATGGTCGTTGCAGAGCATAAGCTTTTCCTCAACTCTCTCACGCAAATCCTTTGTCTCCCTGACAAGGTCGAGGAACTGACGCATGAGCTCGTCGCGCTTATCCTTCAACATTTTGTGTCCGCGCACAGCCGTCCGCAGCTGTTTTTTCAGCCGGGTAAGCTGCATTCGCGTCGGGTTTACATTCATTATAGCCATATGTTAACCTCTTTATCATCACAATGAATTGAATTATTTTCAATAATTCATTATTGCTTTCCGTAGAATTCGTCGAGCATATCGTCCTTGATACGCTTGAGCTCGCTTCGGGGAAGAATCTCGAGAAGCTTCCAGCCGATGTCGAGGGTTTCCTCTATGCTTCGGTTGGAGTCGTAGCCCTGAGATACATACTCGCGCTCAAACGCCTCGGCGAACTGAGCGTATTTCTTGTCCATATCCGTCAGCGCAGCCTCGCCGAGGATTACCATGAGCTCGCGCGCGTCCTTGCCTCGGGCATAGGCGGCGAAGAGCTGGTTCATCGTTGCGGCGTGGTCCTTACGTGTGCGGTCGGGACCGATACCCTTGTCCTTGAGTCGTGAGAGCGACGGAAGAACGTCAATCGGCGGCGTCACGCCCTTGCGGTAGAGCTCACGCGAGAGAATAATCTGTCCCTCGGTGATGTAGCCGGTAAGGTCGGGAATCGGGTGCGTCTTGTCGTCCTCGGGCATGGTGAGAATCGGAATCAGCGTGATTGAGCCGTCTTTGCCGCGAAGTCGTCCTGCGCGCTCATAGAGCGTCGCGAGATCGGTGTACATATAGCCGGGGTAGCCGCGTCGTCCGGGCACCTCTTTGCGCGCTGCGGAAACCTCACGCAGTGCGTCGGCGTAGTTTGTGATGTCTGTCATAATTACGAGAACGTGCATACCGAGGTCGAAAGCGAGATACTCGGCGGCGGTGAGCGCCATTCTCGGGGTAGCGATTCGCTCAATCGCAGGGTCGTTCGCGAGGTTGACGAACATAACGGTTCTGTCAATCGCGCCTGTCTCCTTAAAGGACTGGATGAAGTAGTTACTCTCCTCGAAGGTGATACCCATAGCGGCGAAAACAACCGCAAACTGCTCGTTCTTGCCGCGGACTGTAGCCTGACGTGCAATTTGAGCCGCAAGCTGAGCGTGCGGCAGACCGGAAGCCGAGAAAATCGGGAGCTTCTGACCTCTTACGAGGGTGTTCAGTCCGTCAATCGCGGAAACGCCGGTCTGGATGAACTCCTGCGGATAGTTACGCGCGGCGGGATTCATCGGGGTGCCGTTAATGTCAAGGCGCTTATCGGGAATGAGAGCGGGACCGTCGTCAATCGGGTTGCCGAGACCGTCGAAAACTCTCGAGAGCATATCCGGGGAAACCGGGAGCTCCATCGACCTTCCGAGGAAGCGAACCTTTGAGCCGGCAAGGTTGATGCCGGCGGCGGAATCAAAAAGCTGTACGAGAGCGTTTGAGCCGTTGACCTCAAGCACCTTGCAGCGGCGGACTTCTCCGCTCGGGAGCTCGATTTCGCCGAGCTCGTCGTATTTTACACCGTCAACGTCGCTGACCATCATAAGCGGTCCGGCGACTTCCTGTATAGTGCGGTACTCCTTGGGCATCAGTCATCACTCCTTTTCAGCACATCATCAATCTCGAGGTCGAGCTCATTCTGAATTGTTGTGAACTCGGCGTCGATTTTATCCTCGGGAACATACTTGAAACGTCCGATGGTCTCGCGGATCGGAATATTAACGAGGAGCTCGATGTTCGCGCCCTCGTCGAGAGCCTTTTTAGCCTTGTCATAGAAGCTCATGATAGCTCTCATCATAAGCACCTGCTTTTTGAGCGAGGTGTAGGTGTCTGTCGGGTCAAAAGCGTTCTGGTGGAGATAGTCCTCACGGATTGAGCGCGAGGTCTCGAGCTTGAGGCGGTCGGCTGCTGAGAGCGCGTCCATACCTACGAGGTTTACGATTTCCTCGAGCTCAGCCTCTTCCTGAAGCAGCGCGAGCAATCTTGAGCGAAGCTCCATGAAGTCGGGAGCGGCGTTCTCTCTGAACCATTGAGCGAGCTGGTCGGTGTAGAGAGAATAACTCGTCAGCCAGTTGATTGCCGGGAAGTGACGCTTGTACGCAAGGTTCGCGTCAAGTCCCCAGAATACCTTGACAATTCTCAGCGTAGCCTGAGAAACAGGCTCGGAGATATCACCGCCGGGAGGCGAAACCGCGCCGATTACGGAGAGCGCGCCCTCGGTGTCCTCGGAGCCGTTGACGATTACGCGTCCGGCTCTCTCGTAGAACTGAGCAAGACGGCTGCCGAGGTAGGCAGGATAGCCTTCCTCGCCGGGCATCTCCTCGAGACGACCGGACATCTCACGCAGAGCCTCAGCCCAACGCGAGGTTGAATCAGCCATGAGCGCGACTGTATAGCCCATGTCGCGGAAGTACTCGGCGATTGTGATACCGGTGTATATCGAAGCCTCTCGAGCCGCAACGGGCATATCGGAGGTGTTCGCAATCAGAACTGTTCTCTCCATGAGGGAGTTGCCGGTTCTCGGGTCCTTGAGCTCGGGGAACTCGTTGAGAACATCGGTCATCTCGTTGCCGCGCTCGCCGCATCCGATGTAGACGATGATGTCGGCGGCAGCCCACTTCGCGAGCTGGTGCTGAACTACGGTCTTGCCTGAGCCGAACGGTCCGGGAACAGCCGCAACGCCGCCCTTCGCGAGCGGAAACAGCGTGTCAATCGGGCGCTGCCCGGTTGTGAGTAGAATGTCGGGAGAGAGCTTCTTCTTATACGGTCTGCCTACGCGGACAGGCCATGTTGTAAACATCTTTACTTCGGTGGTCTTGTCGCCGTCGCTGATTTCACATACGACGTCGTCAATCGTGAAATCGCCCTCGGCGATTTTCTCAACCTTGCCGCAAAGCTTGTTCGGAACAAGGATTTTGTGCAGAACAGCGGCGGTCTCCTGGACCGTGCCGAGCACGTCGCCGGGCTCAACAGCATCGCCGACCTTGGCGACGGGCGTGAAGTGCCAGCTCTTCTTGTGGTCGAGCGAGGGAACGTCAACGCCGCGTGTGAGGTTGGTTCCGGCAACCTTCATAATCTCGTTGAGCGGACGCTGGATTCCGTCGTAGATAGCGCCGATAAGTCCGGGGCCGAGTTCAACCGAAAGCGGAGCTCCGGTGGATTCAACCTTCTCCCCGGGGCCGAGACCGGAGGTCTCCTCATAAACCTGGATTGAGGCTCTGTCTCCGTGCATTTCGATGATTTCGCCGATGAGGCGCTGTTCGCTGACGCGCACAACGTCAAACATATTAGCGTCGCGCATACCGTCCGCGATTACGAGCGGTCCGGCGACCTTTGATATAATTCCTGTTTTCAAATGATTCACCTCAGTTGTTACCGAATATTATGTCTGAGCCGACGGCTTTTTCCACAAAGGAGGAAAGGCGCTTTCTGCCGGTGTTGCTGTTGCCCTTCACCCCGGGAACGGGGACAATCGCGGGCGTCAGCCTGTCCGAATATCGGCTTCTTTCTTTTTCTGTCTGATTATAGACCTCCTCGGTGAGGTATATAATCGCGTATGCCTCGCTGTCGGCGAGATTTCTGAGAATCCTCGAGGGTTCGTCGCCCTCGCAGGGGTATATGTCAATTCCGATTGCGGAGAAGCCCTTGATGCTCTCGGCGTCTCCGAGCACGGCGATATGCTTAGCCATAAATCTCACGCAGCCTTTCTCTGAGTTTGTCCTCGCCGGCTCCGGTGCGGATTCCGCTCGCGATGATGTGGATTACCTTCTTCTCAGCCTCGGTGCCGAGGTAATAGCCGAGAATAGGCTCCGCGCCCTCGCTCGCGCGCTTGCATGATTCGCGCGCGATAAGAATGAGCCTGTTATCGACAAAGCGCTCGAAGTCGGACGGGGATTTTTTGTATTCCTCCATCGCACTCTTGCAGTCGTACTCGCTGAACTTGGAGAGCTCGTCAATCAGACTGCCTTTGAGGGTTGCTTCGATTACCGTCTTTTTGCGGAAATCCTCAACCTCGCAGAGAGCGTCCTCGAGGAACTCCCTGCTCACCCTTGTGCGCATGCTGCGGACGGCAATTTTGACGTTGTTATAAAACACAAGGTTCCTGAAATATGTCACGAGAAACCCGGAGCCGCTCTGCTCGCTCAGTCGGAGCATTTCGCGCATAGCCGCCGCGTCGATCGCCGCGTCGCTCTCGCGTGCGTCGCCCTTTTGGGAGAGGAGCTCATACGCCCTGTCAGTCTCGGCAGAAACCCACTCGGGCAAAAGCCCGGGCTTGCGGTTCTCTACCGCCTCGACAATCACATCGGTGTCGATGGTGCCGGGAGTGAGCAGCAGGTGAGCGTATTTTCTCGCGGACATGGTGCCCTTGAGCACAACCTTTATGTTGTGTATGTCGTTTTGTATGAGGAAGGGGCTGAAAATTTCAAAATCGGGAGCAACCGAACGAAGGTATTCCCAGACCTTTGCAGTTCGCTCGGCGAGGAGCTCGTCAACGGTGCTGCCGCTGCCGAAGTCCTTGTCCGCGAGCATAGCCGCGAGCTCAGCCTCGTTTTTGCAGGAAACAAGCTGCTCTATATCCGTGCCGGTGAGGAGAGATTTCTCCCTGGCTCGGACGGAGCCGATGGAAAATTCATATGATAATCCCAAGGTTTCCACAGCCTTTCTGTCCGCCTGATTCTGTCAATTCTCCGCCGCGGACAAGCGAAAACTAATTAACTTTATAGAAGCTCTGTAACGCTGCTTATTCGCAGGAAAACCGATAACAGCATAAACTCCTATAAAGCAAGAACAATTCATATTACGCGAAAAGTCTGCGGTTGATGAAGTCCTCGAGCTCACCGCGCTTCGCCGCGATGAGAGCGGAGAAACCGAGGTTTTCCTCGATGTCGCCGTGCTTGAGTATAAATCCGCCGTCGATGTCGGCAGGCTCGCCGCTTATGCTCGCCTCAACGCCGCAGGCGCGGAGCCTGTCGGTGAAATCGCCCGGCAGTCTGCCGAGGTCGCGCGAATTGAGACGGAGCTCGCCGTTCATTCCGCTGAGCTTTGACGCGAGCCTGTAGATAAGCTCGAAGTAATCGTTGTCGCCGAGCCCCAGCATATGGTCGCGCAGCGCGCTGACAGTGAGGTCGATTTCGCGTCTTTTCTGCTTGAGGACGGCGTTGCGCGCCTCAAGCTCGGCGCGGCTCTTTGCGGAAGCCTCGAGCTGAGCCTTCTTCGCCTGCGCCTTTTTGTCTGTTTCTGCGGCGGATTTTTGAGCGTCCGCCTTTGCTTTTGCAATAATCTTGTCGCACTCTTTCTGTGCTTCTGCTTCGATAGCCCTGATGCTGTCGTCACAGTCTGATTTTATACGGTTGAGAATTTTTTCCCTGCCGTCCATTCAGACACCGCCTTTCCGAAATTTTCCCGACTGCGCCTTAGATTCCGAGAGCAGGTACGGAAATAACAACAAGCAGTGACACGATGAACGCGAGCAGAGCGTAAATCTCAACGAGGGTTACGGATACCATAGCCTTTGAGAAGTTTCTGTCGTCCTTTGCGCTCATTGCGATACCCGAGACAGCCGCGCGTCCCTGAGCAAAGCCGGAAACCATGCCGCCGATGCCGATTGCGAGCGAAGCGCCGAGGTAAGCAAGTCCCTGAGCAACTGTCGGAACTGCGCCGCCGAGAACGCCGCAGTTAACGAGAATGAGGAAGCCTACGATGAAGCCGTAGAGTCCCTGAGTACCCGGGAGAAGTGTGAGAACGAGCATTTTACCGAACATTGAGGAGTCCTCGGAGAGAACGCCCATTGACGCCTGAGCGGCGCCGCCTACGCCCTTTGCCGAGCCGAAGCCCGCGAGAGCTGTTGCAAGTGAAGCGCCTACAAGCGCGAAAAACATACCATTTTCAAACATTATAATCGCCATAGCCTTTCTTCCCACAAAAGTTATGTCAAATCCCCGCGTCATATCGTGGGCGGATAATCCGCGGACGGCGTTTGCCGTCGCTCGCCGGCTCCCCGGCGGCAGGTGAGGCAATCCGCATATTTAAGTGCGGTGTTGCTTTTTATTTTCAAACAGCGTGAAGCTTCACACTATTTTTCTTCCTTGATTTTGATGTATTTGCTCTTGAGCGAGAACGGCTCGAATTCCGTGCCGCCGCCCTCATAGAACTTGCTGAACATTTCAACATACTGCAATCTCATTGTGTGAACATAGGAGCCGAGGGCGTTGAGTCCGATGTTGATTGCATGACCGATGAGGAGAATCAACACCATGAAGATGATTCCGAGCCAGCTTGTGCCGAACATCGAGGCGAGCATATTGAACACCTGAGCCATTACGCCGGTCGTAAGTCCGAGCGCGAGAAGCCGCGAGTAGCTGAGCAGGTCGCTTATGTAGCCCGTCACGTCATAGAGCGACGCGAGACCGCCGATGACCTTGCCGAAGCCCTTCTTGCTGCGTCCTTGGGTGAGCACAAGTCCCACCGCACACGCGATTGCGATTCCTGCGCCGATCATGAGCACCGTATGAGACGTTGCCATTCCCACGCCGAGCACCGCGAAACCTACGAGCATAAGCATCCACAAGCCGGTGTCGAAGAACGCCTCGGCGTATCTCTTCTGCCTGAGGCAGACGTAGAACTTGCAGCCCATGCCGACGAGAATGTGGACAAGTCCGAACGCAATCGAGATAACCATGAGCATGAGCGCGTCCTTCTGCGGGTCGAGCGTCGGCCACGGAAGAATGTCCTTCATCGTGATGCTGCTGCCCGTGAAGAGGTTATACAGCGAAGCGGGAGCGTCGCCGAAGATACTGCCGAAGATCAGTCCCCAGAAGAAGGTCGAAATTCCGCAGTACTGGAACAGCTTGAGGTTGTTGCGCATGCGCTCGTCGGGCTTGAACACCTTGAGCACAATTCCGATTGCGACTACCATCAGCAGTCCGTAACCGGCGTCGGAGAACATCATTCCGAAGAAGAAGTAGAAGAAGAACGCGAGCAGAGGGCTCGGGTCGATGTCCTCGCGCGACGGAGCCGCGTACATTGTCAGGATATTCTCCGCCGGTCGCGCAAAACGGTTGTTTTTGAGCTTGACGGGAGCGTCGTCACCGGCGTCCTCAAACTCAAGCCAACACGGTGCAACCCTGTCGCAGAGTTTCTGAAGCTTTTCACAATCTTCCTCGGGAATGTAACCGTTGATTACAAACACGTGGCGTGTGTGCTCAAGCTCGTTGATTACGTTGTATTTGTCGGCTCGAATGCGGAAGTAGTCCTGAGTAACCTTGATGTCCTCGCGCCTGTCGGCGAGAGCGATGATTTTCTCCTTGGCTTCCTCCGAATTTTTGTCGAGCTTTTCGAGCTTTTCCCAAAGGCGCTGAGCCTTGACCTTTGGAATCTTGTGCGTGGGGCTCATCGGTCTTGCGAAACCGAGGCTCCTGAGCACATCCTCAGCCATGGTCTTTTGGCTGAGCGGCGCGAACAGCACTATGCATGTCATGTTATTCTCCGCCTGCTGAATCTCGAACTCAAATTCAAGCTTCGGGTTTTCTGCCGCTAGCTTTTCCGAGAGAGAGCTGTCGTTGTACATAGCAGGGAGCGTTCCGATGAACACAGCGGTCGATTTTGTGTCCGCGGTGTTGAGCGGAATGTCGAGGTTCTTCCACAACTCGAGCTGAGCGAGTGAGGTTTTCACCCTGACCTGCTCGGCTGAGTTGTCGGCAATCTGCTTGTTCAAATCGACAATAGCGTTGCAGACCTTCACAACCTCGCCAGCCTTTGAGGCGATTGCTCCGATTTCGTCGGGGTCAACCTCGCGCCGTCCTGCGAACGCCGAGAGCATTCCCTTCTTCTCGCGCGAATAGGTGTCGAGAATCTTGAGCGCCTGCTCCATCAGCGTGACGTTTCGCTCAAAAACCTGAACCTTGGCTCCGACGTTCTCATTGGAGAACCGTTTCTCGGATTTGTCGGGCTTTCTAATCTGAATCAGCGCGCTGTCCTGCAAATGCTCGAGCAGGGCTTTTCTGTCCTCTCTGAGCGCGACGATGCGCACCTTCTTCATTTTCAGTTTTGCCAATTGTGTATCACCACACTTTTAGTGTATTAGTTTTTTTCAGCAGAGCACCTCGTCAATTGCGGCGCGGATTACGCCGTCGCGGTTTTTTGCCGCTGCGGCGGAGATTTCTCCGCACTCCTTCTCTGACGCGAGGGCAGCGTTCCCGAGCTCGCGCTCGCCCTGAGCCCTTACGGCGTCAAGGAGCTGATTCGCCTTGAGCTGCGCGGCGGTCTCGGCAACCGAGACAATCTTTGCCGCCTCCTGCTTTGCCTGTGCTATCTTCTGCCCGGCGGCTTTCTTCGCAGCTTCCTCGCGGACGCCGGACTCTTCCTCTGCGGAAAAGATAGCCTCAAGCATATCCTTAGCCATATTTCTCACTCCTTCTGAGAGTAATTCCGGAACCGGTGCAAGCGCACTCAGCCGGGAATAGGGTTATTTTGACCCATATACAGTTACTATACCATAAAATTCATATCCGCACAATATTTACATCGCGAAATTTTTAAACAAATTTAATCTTTTGCATAAAAACAGGGCATATTCCTCAATTTGTCGCACGTCAAACGCAGAAGAAAAGGGACTGCCGAAGCAGTCCCCTTGGTAGATTATTAAACTTTTGCCTTTTTGAGCCTGATAATTCCGGAGAGATTATCCTCAAACTCCTTGTAATCCTTGGTGTTGAACTCAATTCCACTGATGCAGAGCCTTTCGTTCTCCTCGTAGCTCCATACGCCGAAGAACATCTCGTTCTCGCCGTCCACATCAAGGACAGAAACTCTTCCGCCGTCGAAGGAAACCTGAACGTTGTAGGTCTTGTCGCCGTACTTGTAGATTCCGCGGCAGTCGTTGTCGGGAGTGAAGTAGAAGCTGTAGTCCTGAGTTTCCCAGCGGATTTTGCTGTACTCGTTCGGTGCCTTGTCATAAGGAGCAGAGCAGCCGGCGAGCATAACCGAAAGCGCCATAAGGAGCGCAAGTGATATGCATATTACACGTTTCATATTACGCCTCCTTATTCTTCGACGTATCTTGTAATCTCGGCGTATGTCGGCGAAACTACAACAGTGTGGTCGGACTTAATGAAGTAGGAATAAACTCTCAGCGTCTGGGCCCCGTAGCTTGCGTCGTTCTTATTTGTAATCGGGTAGGTGTAGTGGTAGCCGCCGAGAATATCTGAATAACGGAAAACATCCTCCGCGCCTGCGAACGGCAGATATCTGAACCTTACATTTTTGATTGTCTGGTCGATATATTCCGTATCATAATCTCCGGCGAGAATATCGTTGATGTAAGCAGTGATTGAGCTTGTGCTCGCAAGGTTTGTCGCCGCAGAGCTCTGGCGGTAATTTCCGTTGCCGTCGGTTGTGGCGTAAACCACGCCGCCGCCAAGGAGCGTACCCTCGTCGCAGAAGTCAACTATATAGAAGTTGTGCTTGACGGTCTTAGTGGTTCCCTCGGTGTAGAACTCCTGAATGCTGTTGGTGATAACCGAGGCGTTTCCTCCCGCGGTCTGACCGGAGCTCGCCGCCTCAACCGTGATGTAAATTGTATCGGCGGAGCCGTTGAGCGCGGCGCCGTATCTCACGTCAATTGAGGACTTGCCAACCTCGATGAGCGTCTTGTTTGAACCTGTGCCGATGTACCACGCCGGGTTGCTGATGCTTGTTTCAAGCGTCTTGATGTTCTGATAATGACCGGTGTATGTATTGCTGCCAAAGACAATAGTATACTCGTGAGGTGGGTTGTTCATCTGAGCGGTCGCTGTAATCTTGTTGTTCGCTGTATCCTCGGTGATGTTACCGGCGGATTCGTCAACATACTCATAGTCAAAGTAGAAGCTCTGAATCTTCGGAGCGTTTGTCTTGGCAATGTATTCAACGTCAGCCTTGACAGCCGCAAAATTGGTGTAAATCTTTCCGTTGAAGGTTTTGTTCAGCGGAACGGTGATTGTCTTGGTAAAGCTTGCGGCGTTTGTTGACTTATTTATGTCAAAGATGTAGTTGCCGTCGGAGGTATCGTAGTCACGGAAGTTGTACTTAACCTGAACTCTCACGTCGCCGCCCGAAGCAGCCGGCTTGAACAGCGCAACATATGTCTTGTCGCCCTCTGTGTCGGTATATACGGGCGCGATATTTATGTTGAGGTCGGCAACATCGCTGACGTCCTCAGCGTCTGTGAGGTCAATTTCGCCCGACGCCGGGGTGTCAATCTCAACCCATTTGACGAAGTAGTACTGATTATCGTTGTAGGTAATTTCCTCGTTTGCCCTCGCGCGGACGTTGTAGGAGAACTTATTGAAGCCTGTCTCAAGTCCGGCGTAGAGATCCTTGAAGATACCGGTGTCCTCATCGTCGGTGATGATTCCGGTGCCGGTCACGTTCTTGATTCCGGTGTCGAGGTAATCCGTGGTATTGCCGACAATCTGAGCGGCAAAGGTGTTCTCTACCGCGCTGTAAGCGATTGCGTTGAAGGTCTTGAGGTTGGTTGAATCAGCCTTGAACCACGCGCTTCCGGAGAGCGTGGAGTCAACTCCGATGTTGAAGCCGGTCCCCTGCCCTATTCTCTTGTTTTCAACGGTAATATAGGCAATATTGAGCATATCGTTGACGAACTCAATGCCGTAGTCGTTCTTGAGCTTGGAACACTTAATTGTGTAGCCGTAAATCGACTCACTGCCTGTTACGAGATCCATCTCGTAAGGTAGATAAGCTGTTGTTCCGCCGTCGGTATAAGCAAAGTTGAGAATCGGGGTGCCGACGTTGCCGTTCATATCAACATAGATTGCAATGTCGTCAAACGCAACCCAAATGTCCATCGTGAGCGTCTTTTCAAACGTTGCGCCGACGCTGTTTCTTGCGTCTACACCGATTTTCACGGTGTACTCAACCTGATATCTTCCCTGATAGTTCGGCGTCCACTTGGCAGAATCGGAAGCAAGAGTTATGGTTGACTTTGTAGCCTTGCCCATCGGTCCTGTCACCTTAACGCTTGTGACGTTGTTCACAACGCCGGGATCGTCGGCAATTGAACCGTTGAGCTTGGGAGTACGGTTGGAATCCGTGCCCTCTGAGCCGATAGCGTTGATTATCTCTTTTCTGGTATAGCTGTGGGGATCGTCCTCGGTGTTGAGCCGGAAAAGTCTCTGGGACTTTGTCGGCGAGGACGTGATATTGAAATCGGTAAAGTCAGTTTTTGATGTTGTGCTGCCCGTACCCGGATTTGTATTATATACGTTTACATAATACTGTCCGAAAGTATTTATGTTTTTGAAATCTCCGGTTATCTTATTGCTGTCGCTTGTATCATTCGCGCTTGAACCCTTCCAGAAGTTCATGCAGGTATGTCCGGCATAGGTGAAGCTGTAGAGATAACGATAGTTTGATGTGTTTGAATAGTATACCGAGCCTTCATAGATAAGATGGTAGGTATCCTCAACGGTCGTTACCTTATTCTCGGGATTAATATATTTTGCATACAGCTTAAAGTGGTTATAATCAGGCTCCGTAACATTCCCCTCGCGCCAAACGTGCGCGTTGATGGGAGTACTCGCGCTGTACGCGACGTTTGTCAGCACATAGAAAGTGGTGGTCTTGGCGTAACTGAGCATATCAAGGAGCGCGTTGTAGAGCGCGTTGTACTGGTCGGTGTACTCGGAAGCGTTCGTCGCGTTGTAGTCGGGTTCGGTCGCAAGCTTTGTGCCTGTGGAGCTGTACTCGGAGTTATAAGTCGCGATTTGCGTAGCGCCGCCGTCATAATATGTAGCAGCTCCGGTTTCCTCCGTAATCTCGTCGCGCTGATAGAATTCCTTGAGCTTGAACCACGCCTTCTGAGCCTCGTTGAGCTTGACGTTGATTGTGAATTTGTACAGAGTAGAATACGCTGTGTTTACACCGGGCTTCGCGTTTTCAGCTCTTACGGTAACTGTGTACGAAGCGGAGTAAGTGCTGTAATTGGAAGTGGTCGGAGCGGCGATTCCCGTCAGTGACTGAACCTTTGTATACGGCGAGGTTGATGCTGTGTAGCTCGGCGAGGAGTTTGTCGTCGCGCTGAACTGGAGAGTAGCGTAGCTCTGAGTTGTAGCCATAACGTCGAGCGGCTGTTTGTAGTAATTCTCCTTGCTGCCGTTGTTCGAGACAGATACATACGGGAACTCGGTCGTGGAGTTATCCTTGACCTGAACGTCTGATAAGGTCGGGGTTTTTGCTTTGAGCTTTGCAACCGCAGAAACATCTGTGCCGTTAATTGTAGAAGTATAGGTATATTTGCTGCCGGAGAGTGTACCGGTAACAGTAGTTCCGTTGATTTTCAGCGTATCAATCGCATAGCCGTCCGCAAGGTTGACTGTAATCGTATAGGAGTCGCCCTGCTGTCCGCCTTGAGGAGTATGCGAAATACTATTTCCTGCATTTTCAACAGCGGTTTTCTGGCTGCTGTCAAAAGTCGAAGTTATCGAATAATTTGCAGGCTGGAATTTTGCCTTTACTGTAACGTTAGCGGTTGCGGTAATTTCAATTGTGGGATCAGTCAGGCTGTAGCCGGACTTCAGAACCGCTCCGGTCGGGAGCTCCCATGTTAAGAACTCATAGCCGGTATGGTTTACTGCTTTCAAAGTAAACGGTGTGATTCTGCCTATCTTTGCGGATGTGATTGTTGTGCCGCTTGCGTTGGTGATATGTCCGTAATTCGCAACTGTTCCGCTCGCGTTCGTCGACTGCAAGGCTACGGTGCGTTCCGTTTCCTTATAGTCCATATAAATAACAGCGTTGTCTACTGTAGCCCTGACACTGATAGCGGCGGTCTTTGTTAAATCGCCGGAAGCTAATGTAACTCCGGAGGAAGGTAATGTCCAACTCTGGAACGTATAGCCGGTCATTGACGGAGCGCTTTTTGAGGCTGTTGCGGCTGTTGCGATACCCGCGCCGGTTATTGTTGCGTAAACCGTCGATTCAACCTCTGTTGTGCCTCCGTTAATCTTATAATATCGGCGATAAATGTTAATGCTGTGTGTAATCTCCTTCGGGGTATATGTTACCGTACAGTTTGAATCCGGGAGAGTGAACACAATTGTGACGGTCGAACCGCTCACGGTGTGGCTTGTTACACTAACGTTTCCGTTGCTCGCGTTCTTGACGGTGAGGGTTGAGCCTGTGTCGGTATAGCCGGTCGCGAGGGTGTATTTGATTGTCATTACGGAACCGGTCTTGATTTGAGTTGTGCCGTTTGTGAAGGTAGTAGCGGTGCCGGAGCCGTATTTGTATGTGCTGCCTGATGTCGAATATGTCGCGCCGGTGCCTGCCGATGATGTGACAGTGTGCTTGTTCGGTGTAGCGTTGATGGTAACGTTGGAGGAGAGGCAGGTGTTAGTCATCTTTCCAGTTGTGGCGTCGGTGGTGACAATCTTGAACTTGTATGTTCCTGCCGCAAGTCCCCAATCCTCGGGCTTGCCGGAAGCAACCCAGCCGGTTCCGAGAGATGTCTCGGCGTTTGTAGACTGGTTGACGGCGTACATTGAGTATGTGAAGCTGTCTTGACCGGCGGTCTTGGCTTCCGAGCCGGCGTAGTAAGTCTCTTCTTTGTTGAATGTAATAGTTTCGTCGGCGTCAAAGGTTGAACCGCCTGTAATCGTGAGTGCAGTTACACGCTGGGGGCTGAGCTTTTTATAAGTATCGGCTGAGCCGGTATTATAAACAAAGTAACCATATCCCTGATAATCGGTACTTAGCGCTCCGCAATTAATCCATGTACCGTTTGTTCCTACATAGATTGTACCTGCTGCGGCTTTTGTAACGCGGAAAATGCCGGTATAATACCATGTTGCGCTGTTTCCGCCAAAGGTAGTGGAATTTTTGTCCGAATAGATAACAGTACTTCCGTCACCTCCGGGATATGTTCCGCTTGTGGATGTGTTTTTATAGGAATTGAACTCGGTGAGCTCAGTGCTTCCGACTTTTACTCTTGCTTTTCCTTGCCAGTTATCCTGAACGCCGGCATAGAAGTAAACATAATCAGAGTAATTTGCTTTTACCGTGCCGCCTGTTCCGGTTGCTTTTACTTTAATTGTCTTACTTGTAAGACTGCCGGATGCAAGAGCAACGTTACCGGTCAGGGTCCAGCCTGTAAAGCCCTTTTCGTCGGAATCCTGATCCGCGGCGACAATTGTCGGGTTAACAGTATTGCCTGCGTTAACTGAGGTTGATGTTTGGTCAATGCCGTTGATAACTGTTACGGCGTAAACCGTCTCCAGCGTAAAGCTTGCTGTGATTGTTGCCGCTCCGGTCGCGGTGAAGGTTGTTGTAGCTGAGCCGGAATCAGCAAAGGTTACGTTCGCGGCAGGGCTTGCCGACCAGCCTGTGAATACATAGTTGGTGCCGGAGGTCGGTGTTGCAGTGATAGTACCGCCTCCGCCGGATTCGAGATTAGTAAATGAAGTTGGACTAACCGAACCGCCTGTACCTGCCTGAACAGTTACAGTGAATTTTGACTGTTTATAATGAGCTTTAAATGTAATATTTGAAGTCGGTGTTACGGTGATTGAAGAGCTTGTCGAGGTGAACGAACCGCTTATTGTACCGCTGACCTTTTCCCAATAATCAAATATATAGCCCGACGCAGGAGTACCCGATGTAAACGTTACCGAGCTGCCCTCCGTAACGCTGCTTGCCGAACGCGTCGGTGTTCCGTGACCGTCGTTTGTGACGGTGGCGGTAAATGTTCTCGTAGGATAATCAACAGTTAATACGCCGCCGTTTGATGCCGGAAAGTGAATAGTATAAGAGCCTGCAATGTCGGCAGTGATATCTATCGTATGGCTTGTTGAATTGTTCAGCGAACCATAGTTATAAATATTTGTTGTGTTTGAACTTCTAGTTATTGAAGGATTACCGTTTCTCCAATCCTGTGCATTAACTACATCAAGAATATAGAGATGATGTGTCCCTGCTGATAAAGTAACTGTCGCAGTATAATTGGAGCCGCTTCCACTGAAATTTGCAAGGACTGTGTTGGACGACGCATTACTCTGTCCTGACATTAACCTATACTGCGTGACATTCGTCCAAGAGCTTGCACTGGAACTTGTTATCTTTAAGCAATTATATGAGTTGTTTGCATTAACTCCCTTTGACCAAGTGGTATTATCGTTTGCTACAACTTTAAAGCCACGAAAATACAGATAGCTACCATTCATTGGCGATAGATCAATTCTGTAAAGATAATTACCCAAATCATCAAAAGTCGTTCTCCACATATCTCCATCGTTACACGCTGTATTCCAGTATGCGTTAATACCCTTTAGCCCTTTTGATACAGATGATAAATCAACGTACAAATATTGTTTGTTAAACTCATTTGCAGCATTTGTGGTAATTGTACCTACAAACATAGTTGTGGCAAGAATGAGCACCGCCATCAACATCGACAGCGTTCTTCTTGAATATCTCCTGAGTTTTGTTTTCATAATTCTGTACCTCCGAGGGGTAGATTTGTTGTTGATTTTCCGAAAAAAGGGCACAACTACCCATAGTTATACATTTAGATTTTAACATAATAAAATCCGGTATACAAGAAACGAAATTCCGTTTTGTGCAAGATTTTTAATTTTTGTAGGGTTGCATAATTTTGGAGCATAAAATTTTGCCATTATTCACAATAAATTCGGGGTTGTTCCGCTTTGATTTTGGTCGAAAAGGATAGTTTTTAGTTATTTTGTCGGTTGATATTTTAGCAACTAAAAGGCTGCCGAGCAAAAGCCCGACAGCCGAATAATGTTAATCTTGAGTTGTAGAATCTGTGTTGTCATCAGACTCATCGGACGGAGGCGCGGATTCATCTTCGGATGATTCGTCGCTCTCGGTCTTTGACGAAGCTTCAACTTGCGCTTTATCCTGAGATTTTTCGGCATTCTCCTTGTAATAACGCTCGATAATCTCGTCCACGTTGGCAGGTTCCTCGTCCTTGACAATCAGGGACTTGACGAAGATTACAATTTCGTTAAAGAACACGAGGATAATCAATCCGATAATTGTCAAAAGCCCGAGCGGAGTGATGAAGAAATTGTAAAGCGGCTCGAGGAAGGCAATCTTCGTCTCGAACTTGCCCATGACCGACGAAATCGGGATCGGGGAATCCTCAATCGGGTTATTGTCGCCCTTAGTAACGATATAATAGGCGTCGCCGTCCTTATAAGGCGCTTTGACGACTCTGTGGGTGACGGGCTTATCCTTGAAGGAACCGCGGATTCCCTTGTAGGTGATGATATCGTCCTTTTCGATTGTCATCGGATCAACCTGATGACAAAGGATAACGTCGCCAACCTCGAGGGTGGGCTCCATACTTCCGGTCAGAACGCGCTGAACACTGTAACCGAAAATGAAAGGAGTCTCACCGTTCGCCCTTGTCATTATTGTGAGGATAATTACCCCCACTAAGAACGCAAGAACAACGCCGAAAACGATGTTCTTGACAATTCTGAATATTTTTGAAAATGTTTTAAATCCTGATTTTTTTGTTTCTGTCATATCAGAGTGTTACAAAAATACTGGCTGCGGTTGCCGCCGAGTCGGAGCTGCGATTCTCGACATACCAGTAAACCTTGACTTCATCGGTAGGCTTGCCCTCGGCGTCCTTGCTTCCGGCAGCTCCGAGCTTGATGTTCTGGGCAATCGGGTACTGGTCAATCTGCGTCGGGATGCTGACGTTGGTTGTCAGGTTGACTGTATCTCCGAACTTGCCGGTAATCAATGTGGTTATCGTACCGGTACCGGATGCTTTCGGTGTGATAACGCCGTCCTTGTTGATGGTGAACCTGGCGGTGTTGTTGCTGGTGTAAGTGATTGACGCGCCATAATAATCCGGAGTGAACTCATCGCTTTCGTCCTCGCTCTCCTTCTTGAGGGAGATGTCGGCAAAAACGCTTTCACCAAGGCTCATACGAACGGAGTCATAATACTCCATAACAGCGAGGAGGTCGGTGTTGATATCGGAAACAGAATAGTCCTTATACTTTGAGTCAAAAATTTCTCCGTTGAGGTAGTAAAGACGACCGGGGGACATATCGCTGATATTAACCGTGCGGTTCCATTCCCAGTTGGACGCAGATTTCAGATACCAGTGGTTAAAGAAATAGAAATACTCTGTATCTGCCGGCAAGTCAAAGTAATATACGTTATTCGTGCTGTTATATTCATGCGCTGTATCGCCGTTTGTGCACTTTGTCATTTTGGCGATGGTTTCATCTTTATTTGAATCTGAGCTTGTCGGGCTCTTAAAATTCTTGGTTGCGGATTCAGCCTTGTACGCGATGTTTATATCGTTTGTAGATGTGTTGCTGCCCTGATCATGCGTAGTCTCAAGGCTACCGTTGTCAACGCCCCAGAAAGAGCTCCAGCTTGAATGAGTTTTGAAGTAAACGCGTGTTGAGGTGTGTGATTTCTTGGAACGCGCCGGACGTGAAGCGTACGCCTTCTCGTTGAGAGTCGGAGAATATGTACCGATTGAAACATCGGCGTTATTCGGCAACTCGCTCAACTCAAGGTCAGCGTATACGTCGTTACTTCCGGTGTTTCTGAGCGTAGTTACATAGTACTGAATATTCTGCTTCTCCGATGACGAACGAGCCGCAACGGAGATTCCGCCGGAGATTGCGCTTCCGCTCTCCTCGCCGTTTGCGTCGGCGAGCTTGGTGGAAACGGTGATTGCGTTTGACGCAGACTTTGCGGACAGAGGAAGATCCTGACGACGATATTTTATCGAATTGCCGGACTCCGTGCCGCTGTGTGGATACCATGAGAACGCGGACGGAATCACAGACACTGCTACAAACAATGCCGCCATAGCGCCGACTGCAAGCTTTTTACTTATCTTCATAGTATCTCACCACCTTAGTTTATGTATTTGCCTCTCCTTCTGCAAGAGAGAGTCTCGGGTTTCCGTTATCCCATGAGAAGTATATGCGGTAAACGGTTTTTGCTTTAAGTCCGGTCAAAATAACATTTTCCTGATGATTGTTATCACTGCCGAGTGTATAGCTGCCTCCGACATTAAGTCTTTTGTCGGCATCCTTATAGGCGCCATACCATGTATTATTATAGCACAATTTGCATTCGTAATTACCTGCTGCCTTGCAGTAAAGCTTGCAAACCATATTGGAGGATGACGTTCCGTTAAATGCGTTACCGCTTCTGCCGCTGTACTCGCCGCCGTATGCGAAACGAGTCTTTTTCCACGCGTTATTTGTGGAAATGTTAGAATAAAGATATGTGTTAGAGTTGCTGTAGCTCGGCATTTTGGTTGACCAGTCGGATTTTGACGGATTCGTGTGGAACCATGTCAATGTTGCCATATCAAATGTTCCATCCTCTAGTCCGATTGACTGACCTTGCTCGTTGGTAAGCCATAAGTCCTGAGTCTGATACTCTTGGTTTTGACCTGTTACCAAATCACCGTCATTGAAAATAACTCTGTCATAATCCGAGTTATATAAGAAGGCGTGTGCATCCAGACTTTGGGAGCTGGTTTTCGTTTTCATTTTTGATTTAAGCTTAACTCCCGGCCAGTCTGCATTCTTGACAACCTTATCGTTGATTCCGGTGCCATGTACACTTGCGCTGTCCCACATATAATCATAGACATTTGTAAAGAATGTAGAATTTACGAAGTATACGCCGTTAACCTCACTGTCATCGTCCCATGTTCCGAAATCCTCAGTGTAAACACTGTAGGTCTCGTTATGGAAAGTATCCGGGAACGCGGTTTCCCAATAGTTCCAGCACCCTTGGCTCTTACCGTTTGAGGTGTAGGTTACACCGCCCGAACCGCTGGAGTCACATCTGAAGAATACCGCGCCCGCGCCGTTGTAAACGGCAGGAATATCGCAATAATACTTTTTGTAGCCGTCGGTGGTTGTTCCGTCGGCAGTCATCTGATACTTTGTGGACAAATCATCCTTTAATCCCCAGTAGAGCTTTGCGGAATGAGTAGTCAGCCACTGAGCGCTGTCATAACCCTCAAGTGCAAGAGTTCTGTCAATAACATAAATTCTTCTCGTCTTAGCCCATGATGAGGTGAGCTGGAAGTTGATGTTGCTGAGGTCGTAGGATTTTACATTGCCGTTATTGTATTCAAACCAAATCTTGATTGTAACAACCTTCGTCTGTCCCTTGGGAACCGTGAAAAGGGTGTTGCAGTAGAGATTATCGTTTGTTTTATTCTGGTTAAGACCGGCGCCCGTGGTCTGGGTATCGGTGTTGTTGTAGGTTTTGTCGGCGTTCGAGATGTCGTAGTAGGCATATGTTTCTACACATCTTCCCTGTTCGGTAATCACCGCGCCGTTGTTGATTTTTTTGTATTTTCCGTTTGCATTGTAAGCGTAAACCGAGGTCGCGCCGTCAACCGTGACGGACATACGCATATAGGAATCCGTTCCGCTCGAATTAATATCATGGAACGGGTTGATGTCCTTGCTGTCGTTTGTTCCGGTACCGTCCTGCAGGTTGAAATAGCGAGTTGCTGAATCATATCTCTGCAGCCAGTATGATGTATTGGCTGTGGGCGAGCTCACGCGGAATGTCGCCTGGAGATAGTTGACGTTCGCGTCATCCTTGGTTCCGAGACGGAAGTTGTCGCCGCTTCGTGTGGAGTTTTCCTTGGGGAAGTAGAAGGTCTCGCCGTCAGAGTAACAGGGGGAGAGGTGCATCTCGCCGCCTTCGTTGAAGTAGTCCTCGAGCTTGATTCCGCCTTCAACGTCATTCTGAACAATGTTAGCGGTGTCCTTGAGAACTTTACCGCGAATTTTGTAAGGAGTTTCCTGACCGGTGTCAGAATTGAACTCAACCTTGGAAACCTCTTCAATCCAGCTGTAGGTTGCGCCCACAGTGGTGAGCATAACAAGGACGAGTGCCACTACGCACAGTATTAAGTTTTTTCTGCCGATTCTTTTTTTGATGTTAAAGGATCTTTTCATAGTGACACCTCCCTTGAATTTTATTAGAAGTCATCGCCGTCGCCGTTTCCGCCGCTGTCGTGTCCGCCGCCGTCGCTGTCGCCGAGCGGTCTCCAGTAACCTGTGCAGCTGCCGACTGACGATGTATTCAGTTGCTTGGCGATATATTGCCTGTTTGCTCCGCGGTCGTATGTAAACTTTGAATGGTCATAATAATCTACACAGAATGTATATGTCGGAGCCTCGGAGTTGGATGTCGGGGGACGAAGCTTGAATGTAATCTTGTTCGTCATATCACCCGGGATGTTACAAGCCCACTCGTCTGTGCTTTCGTGGTACTTGTACATATTGAAGTCTGTAACGTCGGTCGCATCGGTTGAGTTCTCGTAGTGAAGCTCGAGGCTGTACTTCTGAGACAAAAGCTCCTGAACCTTGCCGCCTGTGGTTTCGTCCTTGAATCGGATGGTCTGAGTCTTATCCCATGAGGTTGTGAACGCAAGATGCAGGCTGATGTCGGAATCCTTGACCTTATCTGTGCACTTAGGATCGGTGCCCTCAAGCCAGATAATGATTTTAATCTTAGTTTCGACGCCCTTGCTGAGAGTTGCGATAGGCTTTCCGCCGAAGGCATACTCGCTGAACGCGTGGGCAGTCTGGGGAGAATTGGCGATATATGCGCCGGTTGTACGGTCAACGTCCGCAACCGCGGCAGATGTCACGGTTCTGTCGAGCGGGTTGAAAACAACCGGAGTATTGGGGCTGCCGTCCTCATTGGTCGAAGCCCAAATCGCCATTCTAAGAGGAGCCGCCTTTGTAGTTGAAAACTGTGAGTCGGGCTCTCCGTCACGCTTGACCTCGAGCCTTGTCTTTGGCTTGCTCTCTCCGTTATCATCTACGAGGGTGTCGTCGATGTATATCGCTGTATGATTTTGCTGCGCCGTGAGCGAAGCGTCAATCTGAATATAGTTGAAGTTTTTGTCGCCAACCGTCGAGCTGCGGAAGGTCATCTGGCTTGTCGTGCTCGAAAAGTCGGAGCCGTCCGTCGGGAAGAATAAGTTCCGTCCGTCAACAGAGGATGCGGGAATCAGGTACTTGTTAACAGTGTTGAAGTGAAGGTCGCTGGTACCGCTGTCGTTAACGCGTAAGCCCTTTGTACAGTCGAGGCTGTAGTTGAGGAACTCGAGCGTGGCGTCCTTCGCGGTATACCACGCAAATGTGGTAGAAATCATTGTGACAATTGCGAGAATAAGCGCGACAAAGGACAAGGTCAGATGAGTGCGGCGACCTTTGGTAGCCTTTGCGAGCACATCAAGTTTTCCCGGTGTTTTTGTCGCATGTCTCAGTTTTGCCATAAATTCCCACCTCACTTTCTGCTGTTAATCTTATAAGCCGAACTTCATGTTCAACCGGAACTGACCGCCGTCCATAGCGCGTCGCGCCTCCGAGTCGGTACCTTCAATCCAGACTTTTAATGTAATCTTATAAACATAGTAGCTGTCTGTCGAAGCGTCATCCCTGAGGGATGTTTTGCGCATAGTCTGCGCCAGAGCCTTGTTGCCGTCGGACATATTGCCGATTGTTACATCGTGACCGAGCGGCATTGCGCCTACGCTGTTAAATGAGCCTGTGGAGGTTGAGGCGCCGTTATCGGTAACGAGGCTGATTTCGCTGTTCTCGTTTTTATAATACTCGTGCTTATAGGTGATTTCCGATATTCTTTTATGGTTGCTGTTCTCTGTCGTAGAGCTTCCGGTGATGCCTGTGTTAATCGTCCAGGCGTCCCAGTTGTTCTCGTTGTCGGGATAAACATCAAGGTAAATATCGGGACGAGGCACCCACATCAGCTGGCGTTCCTCGGTTCCTCGCGTACAGGTCGGAGCGTTTTCGGCGTCAGTCCTAACACGCATTTTTGTAACATCGTCGGGATCATTCTCCCATTGCTGGTTAATAGTGTTTGCGGGCTGGGCAATTATCGCAACGCGCATTGCTCCGACAAGAGCGTCAACGTTGAAATTACCGTAAGCACTCTTCTTTTCCTCGCTCGGGGCAACTGAAAGACTTGTGCCGTTTTTCTCTGTTTCCGAAAGCAGAATTGACTCGGGAGCCAGTGTGAAGGTTTCGTTGCTGGAGCGTAGATAGAACTCATGCTTGATATACTGATACTCCGGAGCGTCCTTGTCGGGATTGAGCTCATGCTCTCTTTCCGACTCGAGCTGGGACACGGCATTCGAACATGAACCGTTGAGGTTGACAATCTTGCCGGTTGTTTTGGCTTCGTTTTTATCCTTGATAACGCTGAAGTCCGGAACAATCAGGTTCATTCCGTCGCCGGTACAATCCTTGGCAAGTGTGTAAGGTCCGTTAAAGCTCAAATCGCTTGTAAACTCGCCGGGACCTTCCTTAACCAATGTACCCTCACTGTCATAGGTTTTAATACACTCCGCAAGGCTTATCTCGTTAGGAGCCTTTGAGGCTACGCTGATGCCGCCGGCTTCTGCTTCGGGATTTCCCGCAAACCACGCCCAGACGGCAAGGATAATCACGGCAAGCATGACAAGCATCATTATTAAATTTTTACTGAAAATAAGACGCCTGTGCGATGTTGCGTGTTTCATAGCTTAACCTCTGTAAAAATAGATTCCTACTACGGATTTGCCGCCCTTCTGAGCCTTGTTATGGAAAATCTGGGCTGAACCTACGCCTGCTTCACCGCGTATTTCCTCGGCGAAATTGGTCATGAAGGTTCGCTCCATTGTTTTGTATGTTACATAAATGCAGGACTTGTCGGACTTGTGAAGATGCTCGACAATGAGCGGCTTGCAGACCTCTATATCACTTGCGCCGCGGAAGTTTTTGATGACCTCGAGGCGGTTGTGAGTGCCTGAGCAAAGCGTAATCTTCTTGCTGTCCTTGATGACAAAGAGACAACGGATGTCGTTTGCGTTCGGGAGCATGCTGAGGTTCTGTCCCGAATTAACGAGAACAAACGACTTGAGCGCCTGCACGCCGAGAGCACCTGTTGTGAAATCGAACTTGAACAGTCCGTCGTTGCCGCGGTCGAGCTTGAGCTCCTTCTTGTACATCGCGGCAGTTTCGTTGGCTTTCTTAGCGGCCTTCTTCGCCTCTGCCTGAGCCTTCGCGACTTCCTTCTTTATCTCGTCCTTCGCCTTCTTGTCGGCTTCCTTCTGGGCAGCCTTTACGCGGGCGTCGGCATCCTTCTGAATTCTTGTCTTTTCGTTTTCCTTCTGCTTGTCGAGCTTATCCATGGCAGATTTGTGCTCGGCGTTAAGCTTTTGGATATCATTCTCGTGAGCGGCTTTGAGTTGTGCCCTCTCGCTCTCGAACATTGTATTGAGCTCATCGACGTGACTGCGGTGAGACTGCTTTTCAGCCTCGACCTCGTCCTTGTGAGCCTGGCGCTCATTGGCAAGATCCTGAGAAAGCTCTGCAACCTGAGCGTTGAGGCTGCCGATTGTCGAGGTTTGCTCGGCAATTGTTGCGTCACGCTGCTCGAGTGTGGCTGTGAGCTCGGAGATGTTCTGCTTTGCGGAAGCAATTTCGCCCTCGAGACCTGCGATAGTCGCAAGCTGAGCCGCGATGGTTGCCTCGTGCTTTGCGATTGTCTCCTTCTGCTGAGCGTTCTCGGCTTCGAGGTCGGCAACGCGCGCTTCGAGCTGAGCCTTTGTAGCCTCTAACTCGGCAACATATTTTTCGAGCTCCTCAATGCGAGCTTTCTGCTGAGCGACGATTTCCTCGAGCTCGGCGATGCGCGCCTTCTGCTCCTCGATAATCTGCTCGAGCTCGGCAATCTTGGCTTCGAGTTCAGCCTTAATCTTTTCAAGCTCGGCAACCTTGGCTTCGAGAGCAGCAACCTGAGCCTCGAGCTCGGCGATGCGCTCCTCAAGCTCCTTGACCTTTGCTTCGAGCTCGGCAATGCGCTCCTTCGCCTTGATGAGTTCAGCCTTGAGCTTCTGAACCTCGTCGCGGAGCTGCTTGACCTGATCCTCGAGAGCCTTGATGGAGCTCTTGAGGGATTCAATCTGCTTGTCGCGCTTCTCAATCTCACGTTTGAGAGAAGCTATCTCAGCCTTCTGGTCGCGGATGATTTTCTCACGCTCGCGGATTTCCTGAAGGCGGATTTTCATTTCTTCCTTGCGGATGTTTTCAATGAGAGCCGCTGTCTCGGAGTCGCCGGCTGCGCCGCGCGTCCTCTTCTGATCCTGATAACGCTCCTCGAGCATTTTTCTGAGGGCAGGGTTCAGGGAAATCGCAAGCATGAAATGCTGGAAACCAACCGAGAAGTAAAGTCCCTTCTTTACTTCATCGTCCATATTACCCGTAAAGTCACGACCGACAATCTCGTAGCCGGGCTTGTTGTAGGCATAGAGATAGTTGAAAAGGTCAAGTCCCGCCTTGTAGTTCGGGTTTTTGGTCATAAGGTTTGTGCGGTTGATTGGGGGTTTTACGCGGATACACTTCTTGAGCGCCTGCATCATATCGGTATTGAGGAAGCTGTTGAGCTTCTCGCGGATACGACGTACACGGTCAAAGTCCGAGAGCTTCTCAAAATCCTTGATGTTGAGGTCGTCAGCCTTGGCGTCCTTAACTTCGTTCGAGTACTCCAGCTTGAACGTCATATGCTGATTGTTCATCACCATATCACGATCCATGACTACCTTGTTGTAGGTGTCGGTGGGAGCGTCTACCATTTTGCGGTATTTATCCGCAACGAAGTCGAGCGCATTTTCAATAAGTGTAATGAGGAAGCGGTTTTCGTAGGTTTCAAAGCTGTCCTCACGCTCAATGGTGAGAACCTTGTTCGGGGTAACCTTGCCGTCCTTGTCTATGTTGTCAATGAAGTTTGTGTGCTGGATTAGGTGCTTTACGGAATCCTTGTTGATAATCTTAGCCTTATCAATTCGGTAAATCTCGTTGTTCTCGACGATGAAGCGGCGCTGCTCGTCGATAGCACGCTCAATATACGGAAGGGTGTCCTCAATCGCGGTAACCCATTCCATGTCGATGACCTTTTCATGGAGCTTACCGGAGAGGACATCCTCTCCCTTGTCAGCATCCTCCATGTTGGTCATCAGGTAGTTCGCGGTAAAGTCTGTAGCGAGGTGTTTTTGCATATATTTGTAGGAACGATAATACTGGTCAAAATTTTCCAAAACAACTTCACCTCTCTTTTATTAAAACGCTTTAAACACCTTATGGGACGCCTGAGATTTTGACGTCCCGTAAGTAAATGCAGATTATGCCAGCTTCTTGAGCATGAGGAGGTAATCCTTGCACTCGCCCATGTTCTCTTCGCCGAATAATTCATCCATGTATGCTATCAGACCGTCAATTTCGTCGCGGATGTAAGAGAGGTTAAGTGCCTCAAACTTACGCAGAACCTTGCGCGCGAGGATATAGTCGAGACCGTCGATTTCGGTTCCGCCGGTTCCGACATACGCGGGAACATAGTCCTTAATCTGCTTCATAATACGGTTACCGAAAGCAACGCGGAAATGAGCGATTACGTAGTCGTCAACGAGAGCAAGCTTGTTGAGAAGCTCGTCGGAAATCGGGTTCTCGGCCTTTGCCTGGTTGAGGATATCCTCGAAGTGATGGTAGTTGATAACAACCGGAGGTGTGTCAGGCGCTTCAAAGGCGACACCCTTGGTGTCGATGTTGATAGGCATAGCTCGGTCGTATACCTTATCTGTAACAGCGAATGTGGAGTCATCGTTGTTGATTGTACCGCAATACCACATGTTGGGCGGTACGGTGAATTTACCCTTGTGGAGCTGCTTCGGGTCGTTCTTCCACTGTGAAGGAACGAGGTCAACAACCCACTCGTCTCTCCTCGGCATTTCGAGAATGGAGAGCATCTCGGCGAAGTAGTACTCAACACGCGCGATGTTCATCTCATCGAGGATTACAAGGTAAACGTTCTCATTATAGTTAGCCTCGTACATAGCGCGGAGAAGCTCGGTCTCGTTGTACTTCTTTGTAAATTCATTGAAGTAGCCGAAGAGCTCGGAGCGGTCACGCCATGAAGGCTGTACCGGGGTAATTACGGAGTCGTTGCAGACATACTTACCGAAAGCGTAGGCAAGTGATGTTTTACCTGTACCGGAAATACCCTGGAGGACGATAAGTCTTGTTGATGCAAACGCCGAAACAAAGCGGCGAATCATTGAAATATCATAGTAAAGACCAAGTCTGGAGCAAGCAAAAAGTCTGAAACGGTCGCAGAACTCGGGAAGAGTAATGTCGTTGTCATACTCGGGCGGCTGATAGTTTGCCCATTCCTCGTCGAGCTGGCAGAGCTTGAGGAAGCGGATTCCGCCCTCGTCGCCGTCGCCCTCTTCACCCTGATTGAGAGTTTCGAGCTCCTCGCCTGTGAGCTCGGAAATTTCGTTGGGGTTGAGACCAATCTGGCTGACCTTCATGGAGAGGATTTTGTCCTTCTCGAGGTTGAGACGCATAACCTCACGGTTGAGAGCCTGAACCTCCTGAACGAGCGAGCCTGTGTCCTTGCGGGCGCGCTTGTTGCGGAAGTATTTCTTTAAGGAAACAACTATTAAAAATACGAGGAAGCCTAAAACGGCAACCAAAAGCACGATTGCGATAATAGCAACAACCCACGCCAGACCGCCGAGAGAGGTGGTGTAGCGGTTGATGATGCTGATGTACTCGGGAATGTTGAACGCACCGAGCATCGTGACAAAACCGGTCCAGAGAGAACCGAAGAATTGTCCTAAAAACTGAAAGAGAAACTTAAATACTGTATCCATAGTTTTCTCCTTAAAAAAATCTTGTTTAACTGACCGAAAGCTTTCTGACCTCGGCTTTCTTTTAGGCAAGCCTTAACATTTCGGCGTTTGGCGCCGAACCTCGGATTGAATTGTCAATTTAACATTAGTGGTCGGTTGAAAAATGATTTTGGGGGATAGAAGCCTTAGCCCTATCCTTTTATGGTTAAAAGGGATTATCCCCCAAACCGGGTTTTTTATGTGAAAAGCTTATGTAACTTTGGCGGCACTGCTGACATACCGCGCCGTGTTACATACTCCCTTACTCAGTCTCAGCTTCGTCCGAATTTTCCTCCGGAGCCGCGTCGGGTTCCGGCTCGGGTGAAGCGTTTTGCTCCGCGGCGTTCTGAGCCGCGAGGTACTCCTCAATTGCTCTCTGCTTTTGTTCCTCGGTGAGGTCGGCGTTCGCGATTGCGAGCTTTGCCTTCTCGAGAGCCTTCTCCTTGCTGTAGGAGATAATGTTGATTACAACACGCACTGCCTGATAAAGGAAGAAGATGATCATCGGGATAAGAACTACAAGCAGGAAGCCCTGCTGGGTATGGATGTAGTTCAGGAAGCCGCCGATTCCGCCGATTTTGAAGCCGTGATACACAGCCACAACATCGGAAGCCTTTAGGTTCGGGAGCACTGTTGTGCCCTTGGGATCCTGGTCGTAGGTGTCGTTGTTGTCACCCTTGGTCTGATAGGTTCCGTCCTTGTTGACCTTGATGATTCTATGAGTGAGATAGTCGTCATAGCCGTCGTCATTGAGATCGTCAACAGGGAATGTTACCACGTCGCCGACCTTGTAGGTCTTGACAGGTCTGTCGTCCTCGGGGACAATATCACATACAATCAGGTCGCCGGCGCTGAAATTGTCGCTTCCGTCGCCCTTCATGGAGTTGGTGAGCACGCTGATGGGAGCTTTTCCGAAGAAATTGGGAACTCCCCCGTTTTCTGACTTGGATGTAAAGGTTACCACCAGTACAAAAGCCGAGGCAATCAGCACCAGAACGATAAGCACTGTTACAACAATATTCAGAATTTTTACTACGGTTTTTTTCATAAAAAGAGTTCCTCATTTCCTTTGTCCTTAGCCTCCCGCCGAGGCGGGAGGCGTCGTGACATTTTAATTAAGATTCAATTAAACTTTTTGACAGTTAATTATGTTCGCTGAATTATGCGAGTGCGAGGTCAACCTGTACGCCGGAGATGATCTCAGCTGCGTTAACTGTACCAACCTTATCGGAGTAGCAGTCGCTGTCCTGACCGTCGAGGTATACATAAACTGTGATGTACTTTGTGAGGTCGGAGCCTGTAGCGGAGAGAGCTGTGAGGCCTGTGTCCTCGTTGAGGTTTGTAGCTGTAGCAGCAAGAGCGGGGTTGAAGGAACCCGGTGTCTTAGCGGCAGTTGTGAGTGTGCCGTTAGCGCCTGCTGTTGAGAGAGCGTATGTGCCGAGGAGACCGTTAGGACCTGCGATAGCAACGCGCATGCAGTTCTGCATTGTTGCGCCGGAAGCAGCGTTGATTGTAACGCCCTTTACATAAACCTTCTTAGTAGCCGCGGCGGAAGCGTCAGCACCATCGGAAAGTCTGCAGTAAATCTTCTCTGCATAGAAATCTGTACCCTTTACACCAGCTGTCATAGCGTCATCACCTGCGCCGTAAGCGCCAGCGTTAGCAGCAGTTACTGTCCAGAAGTTATCGGGAGCAGACTGATCCTGAGAAACAGGGTTAGCGTTGAATGTTGAGCCGCCGTTGTTAAGAGCAGC
The DNA here is from genome assembly GCA_946184925.1 of uncultured Clostridia bacterium. Taxonomy (GTDB): domain Bacteria; phylum Bacillota; class Clostridia; order Oscillospirales; family Acutalibacteraceae; genus Ruminococcoides. The sequence continues at coordinate 54,484 of CAMHHL010000006.1, forward strand.
ACTGTGAGACCATGTTGTGTCTGTCTCTGTGCGGATTACGAGACCTGCAGCAGCTGTGGTCTTCATTGAGATACCGTGAGCCTCAGCGTTCGGGTTAGCTGTGAACCATGCGTATGTTGCGGAGCCTAAAGCTACGAGAGCAACGAGAAGCATAGCGATTGAAGATAATAACATCTTCTTTCTTGAATGTGTGTGTTTCATAGAGAATCCTCCTTAAAATTATTTTGTTCCTAAACACCTAAGGAACGATTTTACATTATATGCTTATCACCGCTAACGCTGTCTCAGCAATACAGCTTAACGATGCTAGAGCCAAAATAATTTTAGGTAATAGGTATCAGGTAATAGGTAATAGGTTATTGGACAATTGGGTTTTATTTTCTTTGATTAATTGTCGGAATCCTATTAACTCCCTGAACTATTACGTTTTCTGCTTATCACCGCTAACGCTGTCTCAGCAATACAGCTTAACGATGCTAGAGCCAA
>CAMHHL010000007.1 GCA_946184925.1 uncultured Clostridia bacterium
AACTTTGTTTTCATAAATTTACCTCCTGTGCGCGCAAAGCGCAATTGAGAATTTTGATTGAGGATTGAGAGCCGCTTGGGGAGGCTGAGATTCTGACCTTTTCAGCCGTCCGTACCGAGAACCGGCGAGCGCTCAAGCTCAATATCATAAAAAGATTTGCAAGCAATATGTGGGAATCCGCGGCTGTTTCCCGCCTGACCTCGGGAGAGAAGCTGCACGATAAGCCCTGCAAATGAATAATGAATGCTGAAAGGCGCATTCTGTGCGGAGGCGTTCCCCCGCCTGTTATTCATTGTCGAACCTTGGTTCAACACCCCTCGGCTCCGGATAAATCCATATATTTACCCACAATTATTTACCGTAACATTATACTATAATTTAGCAAAATTTTTCAACCCATTTGGAGAATTTTATGGTTAATTTTTATTTTTTGTGATAATCTCCAATTATAAGGCGCACATTTTGTGTAGAAATTACAAAAAGTATTGTTGTGCATAGAAAAGCATCGCGAATATGTCGCCAAGACTTTGAAAACACAAACACAAAACCGCCGGGTTGAGTCCGGCGGTGGGTTACTTCCTGAGCTTACGCTTGATTTTCTGGAGAAGGTTGTCAACCTGCTTCGATGTGCTGCCGGTTTCCTCCGCAATCTCGCGGTATGAATAGCCCTGAGTGTACATGTCAAAAACGAGACGTTCTTCCTCGGTTAGAGTTTTGCGAACGTGGTCAAACAAGGTTTGCAGATATTCGCGCTCGAGCACAAAGTCCTCGACATTCTGAGCGTCGTCGAGGGTATCTCTGATGTCGTCAATCGGAACAACAAGAGATGCGCGGCTCTTGGAATTACCCTTCTTGAGTATATCGTTGAAGCGGTTGCGCACGCATTTGACGGCGTAGTTCTTGAAGGAAGCTCCGCAGCCTTCGTTATATGTTCTGGCGGCATGCAGGAACGCGAGCATTCCCTCCTGAACGAAATCCTGAGTTTCATAGCCGTCAAGGCGGTAGTTTGTGCTCAGTGAATAGATGAGCTTGATATATCGTAGGGAAATCTCCTCAAACGCGCTTTCGTCGCCTTTTGCCGTAAGCGCGGCGAGCGTCGCGTCGGTCAGACCGGCGTATTTACTTATGCTCATTGCTGTCACCACCTTCATATCTTATTATTATATCACATAATTTTTGATAAAACTACATTTTAGCGCAAATTATTTTGGGAAAATTCTTGATAAAATCCGCGAACGCTACTTGTAAAACATTCGTTCCTGTGATATAATCATAAAAGAACATCGGTTCGAAGAAATGAGGTGCGGTTATGGTAGTAAAATGTAACAGCTTTGGATTGTTCGGGATTGACAGCTATCCCGTGGAGGTTGAGGCTTCGCTCTCGCGCGGTACAGCCGCGTTTGATATTGTCGGACTTCCGGATACAGCCGTCAAGGAAAGCCGCGACAGAGTGCGCGACGCGTTCCGCAACTGCGGCTTTGAGTTCCCGATTTCACGAATTGTGATTAATCTTGCTCCTGCCGACACCAAAAAGGAAGGTCCCATCTATGACCTGCCGATTTTCATGGCTCTGCTCAAGGCTACCGGCAATCTGAACGCTAAGTTTGACGACTGCGCGTTCCTCGGTGAGCTGAGCCTTTCGGGCGACGTCAGACCGGTGAACGGTATTCTTCCGATGACGATAAAAGCGAAGGAGTGCGGAATTAAGCACCTCTTTGTTCCTGCCGAGAACGCCGCCGAGGGCGCAGTGATAGCCGGAATCAATGTCTATCCTGTCTCGAGCGTGTATCAGCTCTTCATGCACTTCCGCGGAGTTGAGGAGATTGCCCCGGCTGTCGCGTCAAACGAGAGCGAAAACGCTTTCACCGTTATGCCGGACTTTTCCCAGGTCAAGGGACAGTACGAGGTCAAGCGTGCGCTCGAAATCGCAGCCGCAGGCGGTCATAATGTGCTTTTCATTGGACCTCCCGGCTCCGGCAAGAGCATGCTCGCCAAGCGCGTGCCCGGGATTCTGCCCGATATGACCTTTGACGAGATTATCGAAACCACCAAGGTGCATTCAATCGCAGGAACGCTCCCCAAGGGCGCTCCGCTGATAAAAACAAGACCGTTCCGCTCGCCGCACCACACTGTTTCGCCTGTTGCACTCAGCGGCGGCGGTGTGAACGTTAAGCCGGGCGAGGTGTCGCTCGCCAATAACGGCGTGCTCTTTCTCGACGAGCTGCCGGAATTCGCGCGCAAGACTATGGAGGTTCTGCGCCAGCCGCTCGAGGACGGCGTTGTGACTGTATCGAGGGCAAGCGGAAAGTTCACCTATCCTTGCAATATCATGCTCATCGCGGCAATGAATCCGTGTCCGTGCGGATATTTTAACCATCCAAAGCGCCGATGCACCTGCTCCGAAAGCCAGATTAAAAAGTATCTCAACCGCGTCTCGGGGCCGCTGATTGACCGCTTTGACATTCAGGTTGAGGTTCCGCCCGTTGACTATGACGACCTGACCTCGAAGAGCGAGGGAGAGCCCTCTGCCGACATCAAGGTTCGCGTTAACAAGGCGCGTGAAATCCAGACCGAGCGCTACAAAAACTCCGCAACCACCTGCAACGCGCGCATAAGTGACGCAGAGTTTGAAAAGTACTGTCAAATCTCGCGCGAGGCGGACGAGCTATTGAAGAACGCATTTGAGACGATGGGGCTTTCGGCGAGAGCCTACAACAGAATCCTCAAAGTAGCGAGGACGATTGCCGACCTTTCGGGCAGCGAGAACATCGAGCTCACTCACGTTGCCGAGGCGGTTCAGTACCGCAGCCTCGACCGGAAGTATTGGAATAAGCTTTGAGTAACCGCTGATTACTTCGCGCCTAACAACTACGCAACCGAATTAATCAGAATCTTTTTAATAAACATAACAAACCGCGCAGCAAAACTGCGCGGTTTTATCATTGTTATCTGAAAATAGTCAGGACATACTGGGAATAGTTCTCATTGAGGTTGAGGAACACTCCGTTCTCCGCCTGCGTGCTTTCGCAGAGATAGATGTCATTGCCCTCAATTCTCAGCCCTGCGGACGCGCCCTGACGCGTCGCGACGCCGCTGTTGACATAAACAACCGAGCCGGAGACCTTCACGGGCGGCGCACCGATTTTGGAAGCGATGACAAGCGATGGCGCGAAATCGAGGTGAACGACGGTGTTCTCGTTCCCTGTTCCGTAGGCAATCATCGTGATGAACGGCTGCGAAATATACGCCTTTTCGTCAGCAGTGAGGTGTCGCGCGGTATCATTGACATGACCGCCGAGAACGTTGTCGATTATCACATTGTCGGAGACGAAATCGGTTCTCTTGGGACGGTCGGTCTCGAGCCACTGATTAAGCCCGAGATTTGTTGTTCTGTTTGTTGATGACATTATTACCTTCCTTTACAAATTATTCAGCTGAGCCCATGTGTAATTGTTGCTGTCAAACTCGGCGTATGTGCCGACGAGAGCGTCGAGCTCACTCCATGTTTTTCCGCCGAAATATACGTTACACCTGATGTGAGCCGGGACAAACTTCGTGACCTCGTTGATAATCCACGCCTTGTCACGCGAGTTGTAAGAGCCGCCGATGCTGACGGAGACCGTCTGCAGCGTGGGCATTTCGGTGACGGTGTAATCCGTCACGCCGAGACTTTGCATAATCTTGTCAAAGCCGTCAAGGGTGAAGTCCGACTCGCCGATTGAGTTTCTGAGCATGAGCATATTGCGCCTGTCGGTGATTGAATAGTCGGTTCTCGGGCTGCCGAACACCTTCTCGCGCAGCTCGATTCCGTATGTCTCGGCAGTAGAAAGAAAGCACTCGCGCAGCACCGCGTCGAGATTCTCCCTGTGCGCGTCGAGGGCGGCGGCATAGGCGCTGAGCTCATTGTGGACATTGGTTCCGGGCTCGAGGTTGTAGATATCCGTCGGCAGGAGCTTTGTAACCATTGATTCAAGCGCGTTCATCAGGTATCCTCCCTGATAAGCAGCGACGCAAGCACGGCGAAGGCGCTGTCATCAATGTCAAAATGAGCATTTTCGCCGTCGAGAAAGCCGTAATCATAAACGCCTTCAACACCGAGAATAACCCTGCCGAGCCTGTGCGCGGTTATGCTCTCCCCAACCTCAAGCTGAGAGAAAAACTCGTTGATTGCTGCTGTAACGTCCGACTTGACCGAGAGGAAGTCGTAGCCGGGCTTCAGCTTGATTTCAATTCCGACGTTAACTCCCACGACGTCCGCGGCATAGACGGTCACTCTGACGTTAAGCTCACGCTGAGAGTTGATGAGGTTGCTGATTTTCGTAACCGTTGTGCCGGGAACGCGAACGCCGTAGCCGCCGAGATATACGTCAACAGTGCCCACGCCGTCAGCCATCGGTTTGACGTTGACCGAGCGGACGTCGTCCGCGGTGAGCGCAAGGCGCTTGTAATAAGCGGCGTTGGTGCCGTTGTCAATTGTGACGTAGCTGTCCAGCACTCTCTTGCGGAGATGCTCGTCGCTCTCGGCATCGGCTCCTCCGGAAAACGCTGCGGCGTTCGCAACCCTGTCAATTCCGGGAACATCTGTGACAATCAGCGAGATTGTATTCGCAGCAACGTTTCCGGCTTCTCCGCCTGTTTCTGCGGTACACCTCACTCCGACTGAGTATGAGCCGGCGTTGAGTGTGACGTCGGCGTCGGTCAGGAAACGTATGTAGGCGTTGCCTGACGTCGCGACAACGGTTCCGGCAGGGATAGTCACGTTTTCCGCCGAAAGCTCGTTGACGGAAAATCTGACGGTTCCGCTTGCCTTGGAAGCCTTGCGGCGCGAAAGTCCCCTGTCCGCGGCGTGCATCGAGAGATACTCGCCCGAGGCAGTGGCAACAAACATCTGACGGCGGAGAAACTCCAGGTTGACCTCGCTGTTATAAATCTCACCGGCGAGCAGCTTCATTCTGATGTCGGTGTCGGAAAGCTCGGGCACCTTGTAACCCGAGAGCTCGGTGTATTTGTCCTTCATTCTGTTCAAGATTGCTTCATAGCTATCCATAATATCTCACCTCTGCATCATATTGGTTATAATCATTCGAAAGCGTCACGTGAATCAACGAATAAAACGGAGTTTTCTCTATCGAGCGGACGCGGCAGTAAAAGTCGCTGTTTACAAGGTTTTCGTTAATCATCGACTCGACTGTGCTCCCGGAGAGACTTGAAATGTCGCGGTTGAGCTCGCCGAAAAATCCGAGCTCCCTGTCGTAAGGGAAACAGCCCTTTGTAACCTTGAGCCCTATGTTGAGCTGTTGGATAAGCTCCAGGGCTCCTGTAACGAGCGACGGCTGACCGTTCTCGAGGATTACGGTGTCGGCGCCCCGGATTTCAACGTCCATTACTCCACTCTCCTTCCGTTGATATACACATAGCCGTCGTTCTTGAGGGCAATTGTCGCCCCACCCTCGGAGCGGAGCATCAATTCGCCCGGAGAAAGCTCCTCTGACGGACTTATTGCGCCCAGGTATATGTTTTCCCTGCCGGCGGAGATAACCACCGTCTCGGCGCCCACAGGCGGCAAAGAAACGATTCCGTAGGGTGCGACGGCAGGGATTGACGAATATTCGCTTGAAGCACTGACCTGAAGCCTGCCGCCGGACGAGAGCTTGACGCTCCCCTTCTCCGCCGGCTGCTCTGAAATTGAGTTTTTTGTTACGTAATTAAGTATCCACATTTGTACCTTCCTTTCTGAGACGGAGCGTTGTAAACTCTCCGCCGGAGCCGAGCCTGTAGAATATGCTGCTGACATAAAGTCCCCGGCGTTCGCCGAGCCTGCTGTTGCGAACCTCCGCCGCCGCTCCGAGAGCGTCGGTTATTCTCCCGGGGACAGTCAGCGTAATCTCATAGGAAGCCTTGCGGGCGTTATTGAGCATTATAACGGCGATGTCGTCCTCGTTGTTGTTAAGGGACGCGTCATAGTAACGACGCGCGACAACTCCGCGCGACAAGGCTTCCTCGTCCCTGACTGCAAAATCGTAACTGCTGCCCTCCTCAACCTTGACGCAGACCTCGGAGAGAAGTTTGCATCTTCTTGTATTTTCTTTTATAGAAATATACTTCCTCTCTCCCCTATCTGAGAACACGAGATGTTCGCGGTGCTCCCGGGAATTGATATATACTATCCCGGTCGACGATATTCTCGGAGAGCCTCCGAAGGACTTGCGGCAGAATTTTTCGAGAACCTGCCACTCGGTCATTCCCTTTGGCACGATGAATCGGCGCTTTACAACGGCGTTCTCTCCCTTGAAGTCCGCAAAGCCGTAGGGTTTCAAATGACGCTCGAAGATTACGGAAGCGGAAGGGTGGTTATAGCAGACAGGCTTCGCCTCATTGTCGAGCAAGAGCGCCGCCATGCTTCGTGCGGCAAGCCTTGTGCATATGCTTTCGCGGCTGATTATAGTCATCTGCTCGTCGATAACGCCCCTGAAAAAGAGCTTTGCGCCGTCGTAGGCTTCAATTGTTGTCAGCTCGGGCAATTCATCCCATGGAAAAACAACGCTCAAATCGTCCGCCGGAACGTTCTCCTCGCTGTTGAAGGTCATAGAGACCGGGTTTGTGAGAGTATGAGAATCTCCGTTTATATCGGTGAGGATAAAGGTCAGCACAATCTCACCTTACTTCCCTGAGCGAGTTCGTCAACGCGTTTGATTTCGGGGTTAAGCGCAACAAGCTCATCTATTCCGACCGAGTACATAAACGAGATGTCCCACAGAGTTTCGGAGCCGACTACCATATGATAATATTTTTCTTTTTCGGAATTATTCTTACTGCAATCCTCCACGAATTCAAAACTGTATGTAATGAGCTCCGGGGTCGGTTCGCAAGTGAGCTCCAGACTCTTGAAGAAGGCGTAGAACGGTTTCATATCAGGCAGACACAGCACGCCGCTGTCGAGCCCTGCCTGGAGTTTCAGAAGCCTTGTGTACTGATAAATACAATCCTCGCCCTTGAGCTGACCGGTGCCGGAAACTGTCCTGCGCCTTGTGCCGAAGCCGCTGAGAACGGTGCTACCTCCGGCGACGTCGCTCTCGGAATACCGGTGAGATTTTGTGATTTTGAGGGTTTCGGGGTTATGCTCCCACGAATAGCCTTTGAATCTGATTATTGACGGATTCATCACGACTCAGCCTCCTGTTCCTCGGTAAGCGCTCTGCTGTAGCGGCGGCTGTCCTGCTCAAAAATCTCGCTGATTTCCTGAGCGCGCTCTGTCACCTCTGCTAAATAATCATTCGTCAAGCTGCTCTACCTCCTTTTCTGCCGAAACAATCTCAACCCTGCAATTGAGTCCTCCCGATGTATCGCGTGTGAAGCTCACGGCGTTGACATTGCAACCGCGGTAAACAGTCCTGCTGCTGTTTGAAATAACCGAGAGCTCAAAATCTCTGCCGAAGTCGGGAGCGGCTGCGGTAAAGATTGTAAGAATTATTTTGTTCTCCTCGGATTCGGAATATGAAGCCCACGGCTCGTCGGTGAGAATCTCGCGGCAATACTTTGCCGAAGCGCTTGTATCGGTGGTGATGTCGGTAACGCCGCCGAGCGGCTCGCCGTTGAGCAGTATTGTCAAATCCGCGTTTACGGGAAATACCTTATTCATTCTCCACCTCGCAAAGCAGATACGAAATGCTCGCGACAACATCTCTGTAGACAGACAGGTTCTTGTTGTCATAGGCTATTCCGGAAATCGAGATATCCTGAATATAGCCCTCCGAATCGGCGTCCCTGAGCTCGTCGCTGAGCTCGAGAGCCTTGAGCGAGAGCGCCTCGCCGCCTGCGGAGCAGGGAGCATGGAGAGTTACGCGCATGTCGGCGGAGTACAAATCACCCTTGAGGCCGTTTGAGCAAACGCCGCCGATAAAACACTTGCGGCGGCTGACGGCACCGACGCTCACAACCGCCAAAAAGCCGTCGAGCGGAATCCTTGCCGGTGAACCTCTGTACGCCTTGACAAAGCTCATTTCGCTGAGCCCGGACTTCGCGCCTCTTATCAAGTTTTCTGCAATTTCGTTAATACTGTTCATAATCATCCTCCACGGAGCCTGTGCGGGCGGCGAGAACCGCCCACACATAAACTGCTTTATCTTTTACTCTGAATCTTCCTGTCGATTTCACGAAGTAGCTATTTCCGTCATAATCAACCGTAGTGCCTGAGCCGGTGCCGAGAACCGTATCAGCCGGCGCGAGCATGAGCATATGGCTGCCGTCGAACAAGCCCGACGGGAGGAAATTCCCCTCAAAATAGACCTTGTACTTGTAGTGAAACGGCTGTACAAACGCTTTTATCGTCCGCGAGCTGCCGCCGCGCGTTACCGTGACGCGGCTGCCGTATTTACTGAAAATCCGCGCAATACGTCTCATCACAGTATCCTCCCGAACACAAAGTCCGAGCTCACGGTGAGGTCAGCGATTGCGTTCTTCTCGGAGAGCCACATTTCACGGGCATTTTCGAGACGTTTTCCGTTTGAGGAAACGGAGATGTCGCCTGCCTTGAAGGAACCCTCGCTGTCGTCGGTATAGCATGCGTACTTATAGTATGCGTAGACCGCGGCGGCGTTATTAAGCCTTGTTTTATCACTTTCGGAAAGGGTTCTGGCTTTTATAAGCGAAGATATGAAATCCATAGCCTCCGCCACGACGTCCTTCCAGACCTCGAGCTCGTTATCGGGAATATCCGAAATCAGTTTGAAGCGTCTGAGTACTTTTTCAAAGCTCATATCGCGTCACCTCAGTAGGTGAGCGCCTTTGAGGACTCCTTGAAAATCTTGGCGAAGCCCGCGGTGCAGCTGATTGCCGCACGCTCGAGCTGACGGTCGATAAGCTTGTCATAATCTGTCACGACATCGCCTGCCTGAACCATCTCGAGAGCGCAGTTGCGGTCAAGACCGATAATTTTGCCGGCGCCCATTGACGGAGCGTGGAGCAGATTTGCGCCGAGAGGGGTGACCATCTTGCCGGTACCCTGGAAATTGAGCCCTGCGACGCTGTCCTTCATCTCGGTGAGAGAAAGAATCTGCTGCATAGCGTCGGTCGGAGCGAGGATTGTATTGAGCTCATAAGGGCTGAGACCCGCCCAAAGCTTCACGAGGTCGGCGTAGGTAATTGCGCCTGTTGTTGTGGCTGCGATTGTGCCGCAGGCGTTATTGTTACCGTCGCCGTTGACAAGGACATCGACAGCGTCCTTGAGCTGAGCTCTTCTGATGTAAGCGCCAATCTGGTTGAGGGTTACGGTGAAGAGGTCAAGTCTCTGAAATCTCAGAGCTTCATAAGAGGAGACGAGCATTCTGCCTCTCTTGTGGAGCTTGACGAGGTTCTCCTGAGTTTTGACAACTGTCTGAGGAATGGCCGCTCCCTCGGCGACGAGCTTGAGACTCTTGTCGTCCTCGGAGGGAGTGGAAGCTACGGTTCTGTAGTCCATGCCGTCGATGTTAGTGACTGTCGCGACAATATCGGGGATAATGTCAGCCTGCTCCATGCCCTGCTTGACGGCTCTGCTCACATACTCGGGGAAAAGCGCCGCTGAGTTTGAGGTCTGGAAGAACTTCTCAACGCAGTCGCTCCCGGAGCCGGAAACCTTGATATCAAAGCGCTTGAGCTGTCTGCCGAAGGCGTCAAGCCCCTCGAGAGAGGTTCCCTCATAATTTGCGGAAGGGTCAAGGCTCTCGAGCACATCCGTGAGGGATTTGCCCTTTGCCTGATACATACCCTTTTCGATTGTGATATTTTCAAAATTTGCCATTATAACTCCTCCTTATAAAATGAATCCTGCTTTTGTTTCTGTCGCGAAGACGACGAGGTGCTTTGCGGCAGAGTTTGAAGCGACAAGCTTGCCGTTTGAGTCAAGCGTAATTCCGGTATTGCCGAGGCTGATTTCCTCGGCGGCGGCAGCTTCAACATAACCGCCGAGCTGAACGGCGGCGTAGCCGTCGCGGACGTTGAGACAGATTCCGATAATGTCATCGCCTGCGGACGCCTTGGCTACTGTGAAATTCGAGCTGACGGAGACAAAATCTCCGGCTTCGATTGTTCCGGTTACCGCAAAGGTAGCCGCGTTCTCTCCGTATCCTTTAAAATCAATGTTCATAATGACCTCCTAAATCTTGAATTCTGTGTTGTTGTCTGTTTTGTCAGCCTTCTCGGTGTAGAGCTGAGGCTTGACAGGGAGCTTGTCTCCGAGACTCTTCTCGAGCGCGGAGTTGAACTCCTTGAGCTCGCCTACAGTGAGCGATTTGGCGACGTTCATCATTGTTGCTCTTGTGATTTCGGGCTGAACGATTGCGCTGAGCCTAAGCAGCTCGGTTTCAAGGCTGTTTCTGTAAACCATACCGTCGGCAGCCTTCTTCTTAAGCTCGGAGATATACTCCGAGAGCTTTTTCGTCTCACTCTTATTAAGGGTGAGCTCTTCGTTGTTCTCAATACTTTTGAGTATGTCTGTCATGTGTAATTCCTTTCCTGAAAATGCTTTTATCACGCCTGCGCCCTTCTGAGCCGGAACCGCGACAAAGCTGAACTCATAGGCGTCCGTGGGGTTAATAAGCTCTCCGCAGCAGAGACGTGAGCCGTAGGTTTCGCCCTTGATATGGGGACAGGCTCCTATCTCCTCGCCGCAAATGCTGCAAATGGTCTTCTCGACCGCGCAGCCGACGCTGACCTCTCTGACGATTCCGCTGTCAATCGAAAGTCTGAGCTCGCGGTTCCCGTCGGTCACGGGCATGTACGCCCTCGCGACAAGCCTGAACAAGTCGTCGCCCATTTTGTTCTTTTTGTCGGGCACATTCTCGACGCGGCAGCTGATGATGCGCGCGGTCTGGTTCCCGGCTTTCGGGTTGTGGTCAAAGATTCCGGTCACACCGACAAAGAGCTCCGCGAGCTTTTCGAGACTTTCGACAGTGAACCTCTCGCCGTCGCGGTCAACATCGTTGTCGCAAAGCACAACCGAGAAAACATACACCTCGTCCTCGGAAAAATCGCGGCGCGAATACTTGTTGATAAGCTCGAGCTCGCCGTCGAGGACGGACGAATTTTTCAATACCTTTCCGTTTTTCAAGCTTCCACTTCCATTCCGTTTTTCTTTTCAATCTCATAGGCACGGGCGTTGTTGAGACGTGCCTGAGAGAGCTCAACCTCATCCTGAAGATTGATTAAATCCCAATTTACGTCAACCCTGTCGTCAAAGCCGGAGAGTCTGAGGAAAACCTCGGAGATTCTCCTGATGACGGGAGTGAGCAGACAGCGGTAGTACTCGAGCTCGCTCGTGAGAATGTCCGCCTGCTGGGTGCTCATGCGCTCGGATGTTGACCAGCTGATGCCGAGCACAAAGGGCGGCAGCGCGAGCTTGGCGATTATCTGCTCGAGAAGATGGCGCAACGGTACATCGCAGTTGAGCACCTGATTGTCTGCTCCGATAACCTTGACGCTCACATCGCCGACTGAAATAAAGTCGCAGACCTCGGTGCTCCTCATCGCCTTGCTCCATTCGTCGGCAATCTGTTGTGCCTGACGCTTAGTGACGGTCGGATTCGAGGAATCGGGCTTGTAGGTTACGGCGAATCTTACGTCACCTACCCTCTCCCAGTTGTTGCCGATCGAGTTGAAAATCTTGAGCAGAATTCCGCTGACATACGGCAGGCTCTTGAGCACGGAAGTGCCCCTGACGGTTCCCGGCTGAGGATTGAGCAAGGTAGGCAAAACAAGGCTCTGATACCTGACCGGGGTTTTTGAGGCGTCATTTCTGCACACCTTGAGATTGAGCGGACTACCGTCAGCCTCGATAGAAACGTCGTCGAGACTCGCGATATAGAGCCCAGCCACGCTCCTGAGATCGGAGCTGAGCACAATCTCGCCGACTGTCTCGCCAAAGGTCAGAAGCTCGTTGAGATAAGCGGTGATGAACGGATAGATTCCGTAGTTACCGCCGCCGGAACGAACCGTCGCGAGAAAAGCTTCAAGCGGCTTCTGAGCCGCGCGGTCGGCGCATTTTACCTCGAAGTTGCCGACGAGACGAACCGTCTTGTCAATGGCGGCGTCTATAATCGGGACAGCCTCCTTGAGACTTCTGTACAAATCGAGCTCAACCGCCGAGAGCGGAGAGTAATTCCTGAGAATTGAAAAGGGATGAGCCTGAGCCGTTGACGGAGCAGGACAGACCGCCGCGTCTACGCTGAGTTGAGGTTTATTTCTTTTAAAGAAATTCAAAATCATCCTCCTGTTCGCTTATGCCGTTTAAGGCATTTTATCTTCGGGCGGCAAAAGCGGTGAACTCCGCTCCGCCCTCTGCAATTGTTGTAACAAAGTACCTGATGTCGTCCATGGCGTGGTCGTTCTCCTTTATCGGCGAGTCTGTGCCCCTTTCGTCCCACCGATAAAGCGAAAACTCCCTGATGCTGTCGGTGCAGTTTTCGCAGATTTTCACTCTGCCTTCCTTTAGCGCCGAACTCGTGCGGCGGATTCCGTTGAGGACGTCGTTGTTCGCCGGAATTACGGAATACTCACCGTGACGGCGGACGGTTTCGATGAAGGACGCGGCTGACGGGTCGATTACTATGCACTCGACCTTGCGCGAGCCGATAAGCTCGCAGAGGGCTGAGTAATGCTCCTCGTCGGTTTTCTGATAGCCTTCGCGCCGGGAATCAAAATAGCTCTCAGCAATCCGGTACCAAATATCGTCCTTCAGCGCCCACAAGCCGAACGAAGCCGGGTTGACCGTTCCGTAGTCGGCGGAAACGGCGAAGCTCTCGAACGGCCCCTCAGGCACCTTGACAAAAGAACTGTCCTTCATGAAGGGATAGATAGCGCCTGATACCGCGACCCACCTTCCGAGGACAAACCTCTCGTAGAACGCGCCGCTGTAGAGCCGTTCATAACGCCGCAGCGTTTCTTTCGACAGCGAGGGGTTATCCTTCATAGTGAAATGAAGGTAGAGAGCGTTCTTTTCCTCCAACTTTTTTATCCACTCGCGATAGAACCAGTGAGCCGGATATTCCGGGTTGCAGTTGAACCAAAATGTGCTGCCCTCGACCGAGCAACGCGCGAGCGCCTGCTCGACGAACGACCTCGGCATGAGCGCAACCTCGTCGAACATTACCCCGGCGAGCGTCATTCCCTGAATCAGCGCGGCGCTGCTCTCGTCCTTGCCGCCGAAAAGGTAAAAGCGGTTGGATTTTTTGCCGATGCTGATATTGAGGATATTCTCGCTGAGCTTCTCCTCAACTGTAAAGCCGAGGCTCTTTAGCGTCGGGAGCATCGGAGTGATGATGTTCCTGCGCGCAGAGCGGATTGTCTTGCCGCAGATTGCGAAACTCATTCCGTCGAAGCGGTAGAAGCTCCACAACACAAACGAGACGGACATACAGAAGGTTTTTCCCGAACGCACCGCGCCGTCGCAAATCAGAGCGCTCCTGCCGCGGTTTTTGCTTTTGTCGCACCACCAGGTGAGAACCTGATACTGCTTTTTTGAGAAGGGTTTAATTATCATTATTATTTTGACGGCTGAGCTGCTCCGCTCCGGCGATGAGCGCGTCGTAGAACGGAACCGAATCCGATATGCCCGATTCCGAACCTGAGAGCTTGTCCAGAGCCTTGAGGCGGTCAAAGAACTTGATTTCGATGCTGCTATCCCGCCGCCTTATCTCCGAGACCATGTACAGGTTCAGGCTTTCGAGCGTTTCTGTGTCGGGATTATCCATATACACAAGCCTCACGGCGTCCGACACGCTGTCTGTGGCAAGTCGTCTGAGACCTGCCTTGGCGACTACGCCGAGGTTTTTCTCCTGCATTTTTGACAGCCTGCGGATTTCGGAATTGATATCGTCACGGGTGATGAGCGAATAGCCTTTGCCGGTAAGCCCGGCATACTTCTCAGCCTCGATAATACTGCCTGTGTCGAGATAGCCGACGCAGAACGCTTTTTCTTTCTTGGTCAAGCGTCTTTCCTCCTTTCTGAGAATTTTTTACTAAGCGTTATGCGCAAAGTAAAAATAACAGCTCTCACTTATACCCGGAAAAAAGAAAAAAATTGCCCACTTTTGGGCAATTTTTCGAAAAATAATTTGAAAATTTTTATTTTTTGCGCGTTTTTTGCTTTCGCGCGATATTTTATTTGTATAATTCCTGCCCTGTCGCCGATACTAAAAGCACAAGCATTCAGGAGGTAAAATAATGACAAACAAAGAATTGCTTTATGTTGAAGACGCGCTCGGGCACGAGCAATATATCAGCACTCAGTGCCGCGAGACATGCAATCAGATTCAGGACGCGGAGCTCAAAAGCTTTGCGGAAAGCCTTGAGCAGAGGCACAAGAATCTGTTTTCGGGCTTTATGAGCCTGCTGAAATAAGGAGGATAATATGGACGACAGAAATCTTATGGAAAATATGCTCCTTCTGGAGAAGGGCGCGTGCGACCTTTATATGCACGGAACAATCGAAAGCTCAACTGAGAACGTTCATCAAACCTTCACGAGCTCGCTCAACGAATCGCTGAAGCTTCAGGATGAAATCTACAAGAAGATGCAGTCGAAGGGCTGGTACCCGACGGAGCAGGTGTCGAGCACACAGATTAACTCCGTAAAGCAAAAGTTCAGCACATCCTGTCAGGGATAATTCCGGACAAAATTAAAGCTCCACTACCAAACGGCAGTGGAGCTTTAATAATAATTTAAGGGGTCAGTACACATAAGTTAGTCTTAACTAACTGAGTATATTATAACACAGTTTTTTCATTTGTCAATAGTTTTTATAAAAAACATTTATGAAAAAGGCAAGCGCACACCGAAGTGTGCGCCGCTAAGGAAAGGAAAACAATAAAAGTGGATAAATCAAATTGAATCTGTTTTGTAGATGAACTGAACCTTGCCGTCCATATCGTCGGAGATTCCGCCGTAGGACTTGTAGGCTGAGGATACCTTCGAGATTGCCTTGAGCCTGTCGATGATGGTCTTTGCGCCGCCGTCAACAGCGTCAACAATCGCCGAGACGCCCTCCTTCTTATACTTTTTGAGACCGTCGGAAAGTGTGAGAGAACCGCTGTCGAGCTTCTTTACGCCGTCAACGAGAGTTCCTGTGCCGTCGTTGAGAACCTTAAAGCCCGTGACGAGCTCTACCGAGCCTACATAAAGCTTGCCTGAGCCGTCCTTGAGCTGTGATACTCCCGACTTGAGCTTTGCGGTGCCCTTCTTGAGCTCGGAGGTTCCTGCCTTGAGCTCGGCTGTGCCGCTCTTGAGCTTTGCGGTGCCTTTCTTGAGGGTTTTCGCTCCTGTATTGAGCTCGCCTGAGCCGCCGAGAATCTTCTGAGCTCCGTAGCTTGCGTTATCAACGCCGTTTGTGTAGTTGATTACGCCCTCATAGAAGGTGTTGTAGGAATCAAGCTGAGTTTTGAGAGCCGCGATTGAAGCGGAACCGGCGGAAGCCTTCTCAATTGCCGCGGCAATCTGAGCCTTGACTTCTGCGCTCTCCATATTTGTATCTACAAGGCTCTTAATCTGAGCCTCGGTCTGAGTTGAGATAGTTGTTTTGATAGCTTCTGTCGCCATCTGAGCGCTTACAGCGCCGTCAATCTGAGCCTGAACAGCCTGGTCAAGCATTCCGCCTTCTACAGCCGCGGAGTACTGCTCAACTGTCATTCCTGTTCCCGACTTAGCGAGAACCTGCTCCAGCACCTGAGCCTGAACGGCTGCGGTGACCTTGCCTCTTATGAGCTCCTCCTGAGCACGGACAGTGGCTTCGACAGTCTCGCGCGCGGTTTTTTCGGCGAGCTTTGTGACCGTATCCTTGTCGAGCGAAGCGGTAACTCCGTCGAGAACTGAAGCGTAATTCTCAATAGTCAGCTTGTCAACGCTGAGACCTGCTGCCTTGAGCTCGGTGTCAGCGGTTGAGAGCAAAGTGTTGAACACTGTCTTTGCGCCGGAAGTGAGTACGGCGCTGTTTGAGGAAAGAGTACCGAGACCGCTCGCGAGCTCGCTGATTCCGGCTTCGAGGGTTGAGGTACCGTTTTTGAGTGTTTTCGCGCCCTTATCGAGCTTGATAACGCCGTTGTTGAGCGTACCTGCGCCCTTGTCGAGCTTTGCTGCACCTTTGTCGAGAGTATTAACTCCGCTACCGAGTGTGCCGATTCCGTTGTCGAGAGTTTTTGCGCCGTCGGAAAGAGCCTTCGCGCCGTCGCTGAGCTTCTTGACGCCTGAGATGAGGTCGCCGGATTTGGTAAGCATGGTGTGAATGCCCTTGTAAAGAGCGGACGAACCGTCAACAAGCTTGTCGGTGGCGGAGGTAAGCTCGCCGAGCTTGTCGGAAAGCTCGTCAACCTTTTCGTCAAGCTTTGTAAAGTCGATGTCGCTGAACATATCGTTCGTTGCGACAGTGAGTGTTGTTGTGAGTTCAAAATCCTTGACGTCCGCCTTGATTTCGACATAGGAAGGAATTTCGAACTTGTCGGTGTCGAGGTTGAGGCTCTCGCCCATTCCCGGGAGAGCAAAGCCGGCTACGATTGTGTGGCTGCCGTCGTTGATGACCTTGCCGTTGCTGACCTCGACGTTTGTGAACTTCTCGTTGTCAAGCATTGTTCCGGTGAGCATTACGAAGGGAACGTAAATCTTCTCCTTCTTGCCGTCGATTTTGACGGTCTTGTACTGCTTATTATCATAATCAAAGCGCATTGTTACCTTGCCGCTCTTGCCGGCAAGCTCCTTGGGGCTTACGGACTTGCCGTCGAGCTTGAAGCTTACCTTCAAGTCAACCGGGAGGTCATCCTTGCCCTCGCCCTGATAGTAGATGTCGTTTCCGTCTGCGTTCCAGACATACTGATTATCCTTGCCGATTGTGAAAGTTTCGTCACCCTTGACGTTCTTCACTCCGCTGAGATTGGTCTCGTCACCGAGCTTGTCGAGCTTTTCGGGATTCTTTACCCAGTCGCTGACTACAATCTTGCTCGGTGTGCCCTCGGCGTCTGCGATTACATAGACTGTCTCCTCCTTGAAGGTTTCGCCCTCAGAGGTTGAGGCAGATGAGGCTGTATCTGCCTTTTTTGCGGGAGCGGCTTTTTTAACGCCGGCGCTGTAGGCTGTTGTCGCAACCATACTGCACAGGATAATAAGACCGAGAACCGCCGAAAGGACCCTTGGTGCTGTCTTTCTGATACTCATTGTTTTTCCTCCTTCTTTCTGAAACCGATAGTTGTCTTGGCAATAAGCTTGTCAAACAACATAAACATTGCAGGTAAAATAAGAATTACACAGAGCATACTGATTATTGCTCCGCGAGCCATCAGCGCGCACAGTGAGCCTATCATATCGACGTCGGAATAGACCGCAACGCCGAAGGTCGCGGCGAAAAGACCGAGTGCGCTGACGATAATTGACGGGATTGAGGTTTGAAGCGCCGTTATGACCGAGGTTCGCTTGTCGTTGCCGAGGGAGCGCTCCTTCTTGTACCTTGTTGTCATTAGAATCGCGTAGTCAACCGTCGCGCCGAGCTGGATTGTACTGATACAAATCGGAGCGATAAACGGGAGCGAATCTCCGAGGTAATGCGGCAGACCGAGGTTGATGAAAATCGCAAGCTCGATAACCGCAACGAGGATAACCGGGAGCGAGATGCTCTTTTCGACAACAGCGATGATGACAAAAATCGCGAGAATCGAAATCCAGTTGACAACCTGGAAGTCTATATTGGTGACGTCAATCATATCGTTGACGCACGAGGATTCGCCGATGAGCATTCCCTTTTTGTCGTACTTTTTGATTATCTTCGTTATATCGTTAATCTGGGTTTTTACGTTGTCGGTGGCTGTCTTATACTCGGAGTTGACGAGCATAAGCTCCCACTTGTCACTTTTCAGAACAGAGGTTATGCTCTCGGGGAGCATTTCCTCGGGAATCATATTTCCGACAAGGCTCTCAAGTCCGAGCACATATTTGACGCCCTTGACCTTCTCGAGTTCCTTCACCATCTTGTGGACATTCTTGTTTTCAAGGTGGGAGTCAAGCAGAATCATATGAGTTGTACCAACGCCGAAATCCTCCTCGAGCTTCGTGTTGGCGATTATGTTGTCCATATCCTTGGGCAGGCTCTGGGAGAAATTGTAGTAAACCTCTTCGTTGGTTTTTGAATAGCCGTAGAGCGAGGGGCCTACCGCAACGAGGAATACAATGAGGAAAACAGGGAAGATTTTGACAATTCCTGTCGCGAGCTTTTTCGTCTTGGGAATAAGCGAACGGTGCATTGTTTTCTCGAGCGGCTTGTCGAGCACAAGAATCATTGCCGGAAGAATAGTTACGCAGCCGAGCACACCGAGCAGAACACCCTTAGCCATTACTATGCCGAGGTCTCTGCCGAGTGTAAAGCTCATGAAGCACAACGCGATGAAACCGGCTATTGTGGTGATTGAGCTTCCGAGAACCGAGCGGACAGTCTCCTTTATAGCGATTGCCATTGCTTCCTTGTGGTCCGGGATAAGCTGCTTGTGCTCCTCATAGCTGTGCCAAAGGAAGATTGAATAGTCCATCGTGACCGCAAGCTGGAGCACGGCGGCGAGCGCCTTTGTGATATATGAAATCTCGCCGAGGAAGAAGTTTGAGCCCATATTCAGGAGAATTGACATTCCGATGCTGGCGAGGAATACAAACGGGATAATCCAGTTGTCCATGAACAGCATCATAGCAACGACGGCGAGCACAACCGCGATTCCGACGTAGATTGTCTCTTCCCTTTCGGCTAAGTCACGCATGTCCGTTACCATTGCCGACATACCGGAAACGAAGCACTGCTTGCCGGTTATGCTGCGGATTTCGGTAATCGCGTCCATTGTTTCGTCCGCTGAGGTTGAGGTGTCGAAGAACACCGCCATGAGCGTTGCGTTATCAGTATTGAAGGCTTCGTAAACCTTGTCCGGGAGCACATCAATCGGAACGCTGAGGTCGGCTATGTCCGCATACCAGAGAACTGTATCGACATGATCGACCTTCTTGATTTTATCCTCTAGCTTGACGACGTCCGCGGGCTCCATATCCTCAACAATTATAAAGGAAAAAGCACCCTTGCCGAAGTCGTCCATAAGGTAATTCTGCCCTTTGACGGTATCGAGATTCTCGGGAAGATAGTTGAGCATATCATAATTCACTCTGGTAAAAATCATTCCGAAAACAGAAGGCACCATCAGGGCGATTGCGATAATGAGAATAACTACACGGGTTTTGACTATTGCTTTGCCGAATCTCATTCCATTATCCCTCCAAGTGTTTTTTTATTACACTTTATTATAGCGCTATGGTTAGTTAACATAAACGGGCACAAAAAGGGCTGTGCCTAATTTTTAGGCACAGCGGTCAAAATGTCTAATTAATCTTAAGCCTTTGTGTTGAGCTCCGAGCCCTTTTTGATGGCTCCGAGCATTGCACCGTCAAAAAGAATACAAATTCGGCGGAGCTGATCGCGCAAATCATACTTCATATCGGAAGAAAGCCAGTCAATTACAAAACCGATAAGCAGGCATTTGTAATATAGCACAAGGGCGGATTTGTCCCTTTCGCTGATATTGTAATCGCGGCTGACCTGAGAAATGTAGGACGAAACGGTTTTGTTCGAAATTTTCTCGAGATAGCGCTCAAACATCTCGCGGCTGGCTGAATTGTAGATATGATAGACTGCGGCTCTGTTCTCTATGGCAAAATCCACCGCGGAGAGAAGCTGCTCATAGAAGGTGGTGCTCTCCTTCTGGTTTGTGACGAGAGTTTCCGCTTCCTCGGTGAAAATTTCTTCAAGTAGCGAAGGAATGTCGTTGTAATGATAATAAAACGAGTTACGGTTGATTCCGCATTCCTCCGCGATGTCCTTGACTGTTATTTTATTCAGGGGCTTTTTGTTGAGAAGCTCCATGAAAGTTTGTTTAATTGCTTTGGCTGTAAAAGTTGACATAAGACAATCCTCACTTGAGATTGTTATTATATTATCACACTTTGGTGAATAATGCAATGCTTATTGTTAAATTTATTAATTATTCTTTGAAATTTATTCAAAAAATGTATAAATTTCCAAACAATCATAAAAAATAGTATTTTCGGCAAATATATTGGAGCGATAAACAAATGCATAATTGAAAAACAGATTGAAAAAACCGCCCTCTTATGATAATATCATAGAAAGGGTGGTTTTATGATTTACACAAGATTTTCTTTCTGGCTGAGCTGCGCAGCGGCGGCGTTCCCCATAGTTATGCTTCCGGTTCCGGCGTGGGCTATGGTAATCGGAATACTTCTGATTTTTCTGCTCGGGCTCTACCGCTACAGAATCGCGACCTTGGTCGAATCTGGAGCGTGGGTTTACGGCTGGTATGTGATGATAACGCGCGGTGAGCCGGTTATATTCTGGATTGGGCTTACGGTATTTATTGCGTGGGTTATAGCGAATATACTGCTCTACAGTCAGTTTTTTCTTCTCAGGAGCATTATAAGAATCGGCAAAAACGAAGGACTAAACTACACAAACAAAAAACGCCCCTCAAACCGGGACGGACTGAATTTTACAAACAACAAAAAGAACATTTCGGATAAATAAACGGAGCTGTCGCAATTGCGGCGGCTCCGTGTTTTGTTATTAACCTTTTACCTTGGCGAGGAAGGCGCGGACGCGGTCGTTCTCCGGATTGTCAATAACGTCCTCGGGCTTGCCCTGCTCGACTATATATCCTTCGTCCATAAAGATTACTCTGTCGGAAACGTTCCTCGCGAAGTCGATTTCATGGGTTACGATAACCATGGTCATCTTCTCGCTCGCAAGAAAACGGAGCACCTTGAGAATCTCGGATGTAAGCTCGGGGTCGAGCGCGGACGTCGGCTCGTCGAAGAAAAGAATCTTCGGATTCATTGCAAGGGCTCTCGCAATCGCAACGCGCTGCTGCTGACCGCCGGAGAGCTGACAGGGGTAATAATCCGCCTTGTCGGCTATTCCCATCTGCTCGAGAAGGCTCATTGCCTCCTCGACAACCTCTCCCTTCTGACGCTTTTGGATATGAATCGGAGCGTCAGTGATATTCTTGAGCACCGTATAATGCGGAAACAGATTGAAGTTCTGGAACACAAGCCCGAAGTAGTTCTGAATCTTTTTGAGCTGAACCTTCGGTGCATAGACAGACTTGCCGTCAACCTCGGTTACAGCGCTTTCGCCGCAATACGAGAGCGTTCCGGAGTCCATTGTTTCGAGCATGGTAGCGCAGCGGAGAAGCGTCGATTTTCCACTTCCGGACGGGCCGAGAATCGAGACGACCTCTCCCTCCTCGACGGAGATGGAGATATCCTTGAGGACCTCAAGGTCATCAAACGTCTTTTTGATATTGTTGATTTCAAGAAGCTTCATCGGAACACCTCCTTAGTGCGTATAATAATTCATCTTCTTCTCTATTCTGCCCATCACGAACGAGACGATAAGGTTGAAGAGATAGTAGAAGATACCCGCGACGAACAGCGGCATAATGTTGCTCTGAGCAGCGGCAAGCTGCTTTGCGATTGTGAACATCTCGATGTAAGTAATCGCAAAGGCGAGGGATGTATCCTTGACGAGAGTGATAATCTCGTTGGTAACCGGCGGAATTACGTGGCGAACCATCTGCGGGAACACAATCTTCATGAAGGTTTGGGCGCGTGTGTAGCCGAGAACCTTAGCCGCCTCGTACTGTCCCTTGGGAACAGCCTCAATTCCGCTGCGGTAAATCTCAGCAAAATAAGCGGCGTAATTCAGCGCAAAACCGATGATAGCCGCGTAGGTGCGGTATTGGGGCGTAAGCGGTATTTTGAACACATAATACGGCCCGTAATACACGACGATAAGCTGAAGCATAAGCGGAGTTCCGCGCATAATCGAAATATAGAACTTGGTTATAAGCTCGACCACCTTGAAGCGCGAACGGCGCGCAAAGCAGACGAGAAGTCCGAGCGGCATGGAAAAGATAATCGTGAAAGCGAACAGCATGAGCGACGCCCAGATTCCCGACGAAAGCTGGCTAATGACATTGAGCAGCCAGTTGAAACCTTCGCCGCCCGAGGACGATGCTGCCGGTATCTTGCCGCATGAGGCTAAAACAGCCGGGATGAGCAGCAGTCCGAAAAGGAACATTGCTATAATTGGTTTTTTCTTCATATTATACTCCGATTTGACTGAAAGATTTCTATGTACAGAAAAATCGGGACTGCGTTTCGGCAGTCCCGAAGCTTTTTCGTTAATTATTTGCCGAGGCAAACAGCGTCAGTGAGCTTGTATTTCTCAGCGATTTCGGCGAATTTGCCGTCCTTTGCCATCTCGAGGAGAGTCTTTTCGACTGTATCCTTAAGCGCTTCGTTGCCCTTCTTGAAGCCTATGCCGTACTGCTCGGAAGCAATCTGCTCGTTAAGAACTACGAATTCGTCACCCTTGTTTTCTACGTTGTAGGAAGCAACGCCGATGTCCATGCAGATAGCGTCAACAGCACCGGACTCGAGGTTCATGAAGGCTGTGTTATAGTTGTCAACCTGCTGAAGGTCAGCGAAGGAAGCAGTGAGCTGCTTGTTAGCCTTTGTAGCGTCCTCGTCGGTAAGAGCGTGAAGAGCCGAGGAATCAGCCTGAACAACAACGGTCTTGCCCTTGAGGTCAGAGAGCTTGCTGATGCCGGAATCCTTCTTTACTACAACAACCTGAGAGTTGTCAACGTAAGGCACTGACCATGTGTACTCATCCTCACGGCCCTGGATTGTGAAGCCGTTCCAGATGCAGCTGATTGTGCCGGAGTTAAGCTCCATATCCTTGCTGTCCCACTCAATCGGCTGTGCAACATATTCCCAGCCGAGACGGTTGCAGACTTCCTGAGCAAGCTCGAGGTCAAAGCCTGTGTACTCGCCTGTCTTTTCGTCCTTGTAGCCGTAGGGAGGAAACTCAGCGTCGAAGCCAACGATGAACTTTGTGCCGCCGTCCTCAGTTACGGTAGCGGAAGTCTTGGACTCGCCGGAGTTATCTGAAGTTTTTGAAGAACTGTCGTTATTGCCTGAGCCGCAGCCTGCGAAAACGGCTGTTACAGCCATGAGCGCAACAATAACCAGAGCTAATGTCTTTTTCATAATTTACACCCCATAAATAAGATTACTTTTTCAAAAGCTTTATCATTTTATCATGTCACTAAAGTAAAGTCAACAATATTATTGAAAAATATTGCATAAAACAGCGAAAAAAACGGCGAACCGCAGTCCGCCGTCAAATCTTTGGTTGTTAATCGAGAACATTTCCGATTTCGTTGAAATTGCCCTCGTAATTATACTCATTCTGTGAAACCGTGAGGCAATCCTCGGTATTGTAGTCAATCATCTCAAACTCGGGAGCGATATACTTTTTCATAAGAGCCTCCTCAGTTGTCAAAATACGCGAGATTCACGGCGCAGGCTGTGAAATCTCCGTCGGTGTTGATGTATTTTCCGTAGTAGGTTTTGCCGTTAATTGTGACAGCCGCCGACGCGGAAAACACCGACATAACGGCAAAAAGCGCCGCCATAACGATTGAAATCAATGTGATGATTCTTTTCTTCAGAATTTTACCTGCTTAATAAAATATTTTATTAATAAAATCATAACCCGGGTGTTTTTCAACAGATATTGAAATAATAACAGATTTTTGTTATAATTGTGCACAAGAGCATTAAAAATGGATTAAAGTTTCGAAGAAAGTATAAAAACAGGTAAGATATGCTGCCGGAAATCAACATTTTTTCACTGAAGCTCAGCACCTACGGAATATGCGCGTCAATCGGAATTGTCCTGATGCTCGCGGTTGCCGCGGTGCTCGGCAGAAAAAAGAGAATAAAAATTGAGGACGCTCTGTTCGGAATGCTGTTCTCGCTGCTCGGGGCGTTCATCGGAGCGCACATTCTCTATGCCCTGACAAACCTCAGCGAGCTCGTCGAATATCTCGGAGTTTATTTTGAGGGGAATCAGCGCGACGGGTTTCTGTGGGATGTTCTCAGCACCTACGCCGGAGGAATGGTTTTTTACGGCGGACTGATTATGGGGCTTTTGTTCGGAGTACTCTACTGCAAATTCAGAAAACTCAACACCGGGGATTTCGCGGATTGCTTTGCCGTCGGGATTCCGTTATTCCATGCCTTCGGACGAATAGGCTGCTTTCTCAGCGGCTGCTGCTACGGAATTGAATCGAAGTTCGGATTCACCGCGACTCACGCAATCGTAGACAGCTGCAACAACGTCAACCGCTTTCCGGTTCAGCTGCTCGAGAGCGCGCTTAACCTCGTTATTTTTGCGACATTGCTGTTTTTATTCCAAAAAGGAATTATGACTAAAAAGCTCATATTCCTATACCTTATTATGTACGGAACAGTCAGGTTCTTTGACGAATTTCTACGTGCCGATGAAATCCGCGGAATTTACCTCGGACTTTCGACAAGCCAGTGGATAAGTATTGGGCTGGTGATTATTTCAGTTATCATTCTCTGCGTAAAAAGCAGGAGAGTCAAAATCAAATACATTTAATATTCTTTTGTAGAATTTTAAATAACTCTGTCGGTGTTATCATTATTACCGACGTTAAATTTGAAGGTGAAACGAATGAAAAAATGTGAGTACTGCGGCAAGGAAATTTCTTATATGGAACAATACTGCTGCGAAAGCTGCGAGAAAAAGGCGGTTGACTTCTATTATATGCGCGAGAAAAACACCAAGATTTTCTCGCTTGTGAACGGCGTATGCGTTATGGCGATTCCGATTGGAATCTTCGCGAGCACGCTCTATGCCTCGCTCGGACACATTGTTATCATCGCGGCACTGCTCATTCTCGGAGTAACCGACACGCTTCTCCCCTTCCCGGTTGACAATATGATAAGCTCCATGAAGCTCAAGAAGGCGATTTTAGTAACCAGATTAATCGGGCTTGCGATTTTGCTTGCCGGAATTGTGTTCCTTGTGCTGAAAATTTTTGTACTTTAAATTCCAATTTTAAAAACTGAATAAACGCTCTCCTTCGGTCAATAATAGATTTGGCTGAAGGAGTTTTGTTTTTGACGAAATCAGCCGCTTACACCTTAGCTGCCCACATAAGGATGTAAGAAAATAAGTGGGCAGAAAGGTTAACATTATGTTAGACAGAATCGCTTTAGTGCTTTCCATCATCGGCGGTCTCAACTGGGGCTTGGTAGGCATTTTTCAGTTTGACCTTGTTGCATGGATTTGCGGGGGTCAGACAGGAATCGTTAGCCGCATCATTTATATTCTTGTGGGACTTGCGTCGATTTGGTGCATCTCGCTTCTCTTCAGAGATCACGAGCTGCTCGACGACGGAATCGGAAACCACGCATAACAAAAGCCGCGCTGCCTTAAAGACAGCGCGGTTATTTCTATTTTAGAATATTAAAGCTTTTCAACGATAGCCTTTGTATCTCTTGCGATAACAAGCTCCTCGTTGGTGGCGATGAGCTCAACTCTTACCTTTGAATCAGCAGCTGAGAGAGTGCCCTCGTTGCCGTGAATGCAGGCAGCGTTAGCCTCATCGTCAATCTTAACTCCGAGACAGCTGAGGTAGTCGCAGACAGCCTTTCTGAGCTGGGGCTGGTTCTCGCCGAGACCGGCAGTAAATACGATAGCGTCACATCCGCCGAGAGCTACATAGAATGAGCCGATGAACTTTGCAATCTGATAGTAGAGCATATCGTGAGCGAGCTTTGCGCGAGGATTACCCTCTGCCTCGGCAGCGGCAATGTCGCGGTCGTCGCTGGAAATTCCGGAGATACCGAGAAGTCCGGACTGCTTGTTGAGAATAGTATCCATCTCAGCAGCGGTGAGACCTTCCTTCTCCTGAATAAAGGTTACTACGGACGGGTCGAGCGAGCCGGAGCGTGTGCCCATCATGAAACCGTCGAGAGGAGTAAGTCCCATGGTTGTGTCGATAACCTTGCCGCCGTCAATCGCTGTGATTGATGAGCCGTTGCCGATGTGGCAGGTGATTATCTTGAGATCCTTGATATCCTTGCCCATGCGCTTTGCCATCTCCGCGCTTACAAAGCGGTGAGAAGTGCCGTGGAAGCCGTAGCGGCGGATAGCGTACTTCTCATAATACTCATAAGGAACAGCGTACATGTATGCCTTCTCGGGCATTGTGCTGTGGAACGCAGTGTCGAAAACAACAACCTGGGGTGTATCCTTACCAAACACTTCCTCGCTGGAGATGATACCCTGAGCGTTGGCTGTGTTGTGAAGAGGAGCAAGCGGAGCGAGCCCCTTGATATCCTCGATAACCTTGTCGTCTACAAGGCAGGATTCGTGGAAGATATTACCGCCCTGAACTATACGGTGACCGACAGCAGTTACCTCGGAAAGATCGCTGATTACGCCGACCTCGGAATCGAGAAGCATGTTCTTGACCTGAGTGAACGCAACGGCATGATCGGGCATATCGACATCTTTCTTGATGTTGGTTGACTCTGTCTTATAGCTGATGAATGAACCTTCGCCGCCGATACGCTCGCAGTTACCCTTTGCGAGAACCTTCTCGGTTGTCATATCAATGAGCTGATATTTGAGTGAAGAGCTGCCGGCATTGATTACTAAAATTTTCATGGTTTTATCCCCTTCTATTGAATTGCTTTTAAAATCATACTATAATATAATAAACTATGAATTGGTTTTTTGCAAGTTTTTTTCTTAAAAAAATCACATTTTATGCCCCGGAGGTGAGGATTTTGGGGATTTCTGCGGTGATTTGCGAATTGAATCCGTTGCATAAAGGTCACATTTATCTCTTCAATAAACTCAGAGAACAGACCGAAAACGCCGTCTGCGCCATAATGAGCGGAAGCTTTACCCAACGCGGAGACGTTGCGATTACGAATAAATTCACCAGAGCAAGGCTCGCCATTGAGAACGGAGCCGACCTTGTGATTGAACTGCCAACGGTTTATGCCGTGAGCTCTGCTCAGAATTTTGCAGGGGCAGGTGTGCAGATTGCCGCCGCGCTCGGGTGCTGTGATGTGCTCGGCTTTGGGTGTGAAAATCCTGAGCTGCTTGAGAGAACCTCCGCTGCTATGAGCGAAGGGCGATTCGAGAATGCTGTCCGGGATAATATGAAAAGCGGAATGTACTATCCTCAGGCGGTTGAGCAGGCGCTCAGAAATGAATACTCGGACGAGCTCGCCGACGTTGTAAGCCAACCGAACAACATTCTCGCTCTCGAATACATAAAAGCATTGAATGATACGGCGCTTATGCCCTGCCCGATTCAAAGAACCGGAGCAGCACACGACAGTGAGGCGGTCAAAGACGGTACGGCAAGCGCGAGCTATATACGAGGTTTAATTCTCCAAAAGAATAATTTCAGCGAATTTGTACCCGTTTTCAGCGAAAGCGACTTTTCAAATCCGGCGGAGATAGGACGGCTTGAAACGGCGATTCTCTACAAGCTGAGAATGATGACTGCTGACGAAATAAAAAAGCTCCCTGACATCAGCGAGGGACTTGAAAACAGGTTTTTCGAAGCGGCAAGGAGCGCATGCTCGCTCAAAGAGCTTCTCGATTCAGTCAAGACGAAACGCTACACGCACGCGCGGCTCAGGCGGATTATTATCTCCGCTCTGCTCGGAATCGAGGCGGACATGGCAAAGACGCACGTCCCCTATCTTCGCGTTCTCGCGTTCAACAAGACCGGCGCGGAGCTGCTCGGAAAAATCGGCGGAAAGCTGCCGCTGATTACGAACGTTTCGGACGGATACAGAAAACTCACGGACGAAGCGCGGAGAATATTTGACGTTGACCTCAGAGCAACAGACATTTATTCACTTGCGACACAAACGCCGCAAAAATGCGGCAGGGACTTTACAGAGGGGGTAATCAAGCTATGAGACCTGTGCGAAGAACTTTTAAAATACTCAAAAGAACCGGAGCGATAAAGGTGTTTACGGGGTATCTTTTTGTACTTATGATTGCAGCGGTGCTCTTTTGGGTATTCGAACCGAACGTCAAGGATATATTTGACGGCTTCTGGTATAGCTTCATCTGTTCGACAACAGTTGGCTTCGGCGATATTGTCGCAGGTTCTTTTCTCGGGAGAATAATCACGATTGTTACAACGATGTACGGTCTTGTCGTGGTGGCAATGATAACAGGTGTTATCGTAAATTATTACACGGAATACCTTAATGTAAAGGAGCAGGAAACAATATCAACTTTCCTCGAAAAGCTTGAGGAACTGCCTGAGCTAAGCCGTGAGGAGCTCGCGGAACTCAGCGAAAAAATTAAGCGCTTCAACAAGAAAAAATAAACTATTCACATATAACAAGGGGCTGTCGCAATAGCGGCAGCCCGGTTTTATTATACAGGATAAACCTTGTTTTTGATGTCTCCCAGGTCGGAGTTGATGCCTGCCTGAGCGGCGCGGCGTTTCTCGAAGAATTTTGTTGCAACCTCGGGGAACTGAGCGTAGGAGAGCACGTCCTCCTCCTGCTCGATGAACTGAGGAATCTCGGCTCTGAGCTTTTCGAGCTCGGGTTCGAGAAGATCAGCCGGACGACAGGTAATCGGCTCTTCATCACCGATAATCTGCTTTCTGAACTCGGGGTCTATGGGCATCGGCGTTGTGCCGTACTTGCCCTCAATGATTCCCTTGAACTCCTTGGTGACCATCTTGTAGCGGCCGCCGGCGATAACGTTGAACACTGCCTGTGTACCGACAATCTGAGATGTCGGAGTAACGAGCGGCGGATAGCCTGCGTCCTTACGAACGCGCGGAACCTCGGCGAGACATTCCTCGAGCTTATCCTCCTGACCTGCCTGCTTGAGCTGGCTGATGAGGTTGGAAAGCATTCCGCCGGGAACCTGATAGATGAGAGCCTTGGTATCGGCTGTGAGGATTTTTGTATCGAGAAGTCCGCTGTCGATGTACTTCTTGCGGAGCTCCATAAAGTAGTTGCGGATTTCGGTGAACGCCTCGAGGTTGAGACCTGTATCGTACTCTGTGCCCTGAAGCGCGGCGACCATGGATTCCGTCGGAGAATGCGAGGTGCCCTGTGACATCGGGGAAATCGCGGTGTCGATAATGTCGGCACCTGCCTCAACGCCCTTGAGCAGACACATTGAGCCGAGGCCGGAGGTGTAGTGAGTGTGGAGCGCAATCGGGAGGTCAACCTCGCTCTTAATCGCCTTAATGAGATCATAGGTCTTGTAGGGAGTGAGCAGAGCAGCCATATCCTTGATGCAGATTGAATCCGCACCGGCGTCGGCAATTCGCTTCGCGTAGTCCACATAATATTCCTCGGTGAATACGGGACCTGTGGTGTAGCTGATTGCTACCTGAGCGTGAGCGCCCTCCTTCTTGGCAGCTTTTATAGCGCTTTGAAGGTTCTTGATATCGTTGAGAGCGTCAAAAATACGGATAATGTCAATACCGTTAGCGACACTCCTCTGAACGAAATACTCGAGGACATCGTCGGCATAGTGACGGTAGCCGAGCATATTCTGACCTCTGAAAAGCATCTGGAGCTTTGTGTTCGGGCAGTTCTTGCGGATGGTGCGAAGTCTCTCCCACGGGTCCTCATTGAGGAAGCGGAGACAGCTGTCGAACGTAGCGCCGCCCCAGCACTCGAGGGAGTGGTAGCCAATCTTATCAAGCAGCGGAAGAACCGGAAGCATCTCCTCGGTTGTCATTCTTGTCGCAATCAAGGACTGATGCGCGTCGCGCAGGGCAGTCTCTGTAACTAAAACTTTCTTTGCCATTCTCAGTTCTCCTTAGTTCATTGTGAGGAGAACCTTGCCGGTCTCTACGGCTTCGCCCTTGCTGACGTTGATTGAAGCAACGGTGCCGTCCTGAGCAGCCTTGACGGGTGTTTCCATCTTCATAGCCTCGATGAACACGAGATCCTGACCTGCCTTTACGGCGTCGCCTGCTGCAACCTCAACTCTTACAACTGTGCCGGGCATGGGAGCAGTAACCGTGATTGAACCTGCGTTGCCGGCAGGAGCCGCAGGAGCAGCCTTGGGAGCCGGAGCAGGAGCGGGGGCAGCTGCCGGAGCAGCCGCAGGAGCAGAGGAACCGCCGAGCTCCTCAACCTGAACGTCATATGCAGTACCGTTTACGGTGATTCTTAAATTCTTCATAGCTTTACCTCTTTATATGGAATTTGATTATATATTAAATAGTGCTGTGCTTCTTGGAGAGAGTGGCGACTCTCTTGTTCGCGAGTATGTTCAGCGCGTCGATGATTGTTTTTCTGAGCTCAGCCTGAGCAACAACATCGTCAACATAGCCGTTTTCAGCCGCATTGAACGCCGAAAGCTTCTCCTGAGCGTAGCGCGCGGCAACTTCCTTCTGCTCTGCAACGCTGACGTTCATCTCCTCGGGAATGGCGATGAGCGCGGCAGCCTCGGGGTTAACAGGGCTGATTACAGCCTCGGGAAGAGCATACACAAAGTCCGCGTTAGCGCCGGTGCCTGCCATTGCGACATAGAGAGCGCCGACAGCCTTTCCGGTTACTACAGAAACCTTGGCGGTTGTAGCCTCGGCAAATGCCGAGCTCACCTTGGCTGCGCTGCGAATGTCCTCAAAGCCCTCGGAGTTGACCATAGTGACAACCGGGATTGAGAATGCGTCACAAAAGCGTACAAACTTCGCGAGCTTTTCAGCGTCCTCAGCGGTGAGCTTTCCGCCGAGAGTATTGATAAAGCCGACTGTTCTGCCGTCGATTCTGCCGAAGATTGTGCGTGCGTTCTTGCCGTATTTAACCGAAACCTTAAAAATCGAACCGCCGTCGCAGATTTCGTGAGCAATGCACTCACCCTCGGGCTCAACGCTTTCGGAGTCGAACGAATCAACGAGGTTATTCATCGGCAGATAGAGCAGAAGCTCTCTCGCCTTTTCTATAGCGTCGGTCTCGTCCTCAGCAACGACAGCAACCACGCCGTTTTCTGCGTTTGTCCCGGCGTCGCAAGCCTCGCCCATTGTGCTGAGTGAGAGCTTTGAATCCTTTGTCGCGATTACAAAATCAGCGCAGACAGCGTTGAGCGCGCCTGTTCCCATGCAGTCGCCGAGCACGACGGAAATCTGCGGAACAACGCCTGAAAGCTTTGAAGCGGCGTTGAGAACGTCGCCGTAGCCGGCGAGGAGAGCGTTGCCCTCGTCAATTCTGCCGCCCTTGCTGTTGTAGAAGCCGACAACGGGTGTGCCTGTCATAAGAGCGAGATCATAGACCTTTCTGAGTTTTTTTGCCTGAGCCTTGCTCATTGCGCCGCCGCAGAAATCAGGATTCTGGGCGAAGGCGTAAACCTCCATACCGTCAACGGTACCGTGTCCAGCGACAACCTCCGCGTAGGTATCCTGAGATTTTGCCAGTCCGGCGATGTCCGTAAATTCGCCGCCGTCAAAAAAGGCGCCGAGGGTTGCGTATGCCGCTGTCCCTGCGATTTCGGACTTTGCCTGAGTTACTTT
Source organism: uncultured Clostridia bacterium (assembly GCA_946184925.1). Lineage (GTDB taxonomy): Bacteria > Bacillota > Clostridia > Oscillospirales > Acutalibacteraceae > Ruminococcoides. Next base: position 31,464 of record CAMHHL010000007.1, read on the forward strand.
CTCAATACTCATCTTTATTCCTCCATAAACTATTGCCATATATCCCCATAATAACGATATATTACTATACAAATAACATTATAGTACAAATTTTAATAAATCGCAAGAAAAAAGTGCGCAAATCTTAAATTTGCGCACTTTTGATATTTTATGCTATTTCAGCCATATTAATTTATAAAATTTGCAGACTTTGGGAAATTACTCCGCAACGATTCCGTGAACAGCCGCGAGAGCCTCGTCAATCTTGGTGAGATCCTTCGCGCCTGCCATAGCCATATCGGGCTTGCCGCCGCCGTTTCCGCCTGTGAGCTGAGCTACAGAACGGACAATCTTGCCGGCGTTCTTCCCCTTTGCGAGAGCGTCCTTGCCCACACGGCACGCGAAGGTGCCCTTGCCGCCGCTTACGCCGCAGAGGACGATTACAAGATTCTGATCCTTGTCGGCGCATTTCTCGGCAATATTGCGGAGCTGTCCGCCGTCAACACCGTCAAGCTTGGCGGTTACAACACTAACGTCGCCTGCTTCAATCTTTGACGCAAGGATAGAAGAAACCTCGGCGAGAGCAAGCTTGTTCTGAAGCTCTGCAATCTGCTTGTCCTTCTCCTTGAGCTCGGCGGCAATTCTTACCGCTGCGTCCGCAAGCTTGCGCGGGTCGGGAAGCTTGAAGGAAGACGCCGCGCTTCCGATAATGTCGAGCATCTTGCCGGCATATTTAAGAATGCCCTTGCCGGTGATTGCCTCGATACGTCTTACTCCGGCTGCAACCGAACCCTCCTGACGGATTTTGAAAAGTCCGAGCTTAGAGGTGTTGTCAACATGAGTACCGCCGCAGAGCTCCACGGAGAAATCGCCGACCTTGACAACGCGGACAATGTCGCCGTATTTCTCGCCGAAGAGAGCCATAGCGCCCATCTTCTTCGCTTCGTCAATCGGCATTTCTGTATTCTCAACATCAATACCGCTTAGAATAACTTTATTAACAAGGAACTCAACCTCGATGAGCTCTTTTGATGTCATCGCCTCAAAATGAGTGAAGTCAAAACGCACGCTGTCCTCTGTGACGAGCTGTCCTGCCTGCTCAACATGAGTTCCGAGAACCTGACGCAAGGCAGCCTGCAGGAGATGAGCGGCTGTATGGTTGCGGCGGATATCCGCGCGTCTTTCCTTGTCAATAACAAGCTTTATGCTGTCGCCGACAGTAAGAGCGCCCGATTCGGCTGTGACGGCATGCAGGAAGATTCCCTGAGCGTCCTTTGTGGTGTTGTCAACGGTAAGCTTTGCGTTGTCGGCAATGATTTCGCCGGTGTCGCCGACCTGACCGCCGGATTCGGCATAGAACGGAGTTTTGTCTGTAACGACGATTGCGCTCTCACCCTCAGTCACCATATCGACGCGCTCGCCGTCACGAATAATCGCGAGAACCTTGCCGTCCGCTTCGTTCTCGGTATAGCCGACAAATTCAGTTGCGGAGATGTCGGAGAGGTCGGTGGAATCGGAAATCCAAGCGTCGGCTCCGGCGTTCTTTCTGGCGTCACGGCTGCGCTTCTTCTGCTCCGCAAGAAGCTCGCGGAAGCGCTCAACATTGACCTTGATTCCGCTCTCGGCGGCAATCTCACGTGTGAGGTCAATCGGGAAACCGAAGGTATCATTGAGCCTGAATGCATCCTCGCCGGAGATTTCATTTGTTTCCTTCTTCTCGATGATTTCGTTGAGAAGAGCAAGTCCCTGGTCAATTGTACGGGCGAAGTTCTCCTCCTCGACCTTGATAAGCTTTGTAATGAAGTCCTGCTTTTCGCGCAGTTCGGGATACGCGCTTTCGTTCTCCCTGATTACGGTATCGCAAACCTTATAGAGGAAAGGCTCGTGATAGCCGAGAAGTCTGCCGTGGCGTGCGGCACGTCTGAGAAGTCTGCGGAGGACGTATCCCCTGCCCTCGTTAGAGGGCATAACGCCGTCGGAAATCATAAAGGTTGTGGAACGGATATGGTCGGTGATAACGCGCAGTGAGATGTCTGTCTTTTCGCTTTCGCCGTATTTTACTCCGACTATGTCGGAAATGTGCTTCATTATATTCTGGACTGTATCGACAAGGAAGAGGTTGTCAACGCCCTGCATTACGCAAGCGAGACGCTCAAGCCCCATGCCGGTGTCGATGTTCGGATGGTCAAGCGGAGTATAGTTATTGTTGCCGTCGTTATCAAACTGGGTGAATACGAGGTTCCAAACCTCCATATAGCGGTCGCAGTCGCAGCCTACCTTGCATGTGGGCTTTCCGCAGCCGTGCTCCTCGCCTCTGTCGTAGTAAATCTCGGAGCAGGGACCGCAGGGACCCGAGCCGTGCTCCCAGAAGTTGTCAGCCTTGCCGAGACGAACCATGTGGCTCTCCTCAACGCCGACCTGCTTTGTCCAAATGTCAAAAGCCTCATCATCGTCTTGATAGACGGAGATGTAAAGCTTCTCCTTGGGAATATCGAGAACCTCGGTGAAGAACTCCCAAGCCCACGCGGTTGCTTCCTTCTTGAAGTAATCGCCGAACGAGAAGTTGCCGAGCATCTCAAAATATGTGCCGTGGCGGTCTGTTATGCCGACCTCCTCGATATCGGGAGTACGAATACACTTCTGGCAGGTTGTAACTCTTGTGCGCGGAGGTGTAATCTCGCCTGTAAAATACTTCTTCATCGGAGCCATACCGCTGTTTATGAGCAGAAGGCTCTTGTCGTTCTTGGGAATTAACGGGAAAGAAGGCAGCCTGAGGCAGCCCTTGCTCTCCATAAATGAGAGAAATTTTTCTCTCAGTTCATTAAGTCCTGTCCATTCCATTTTTATCTCTCCTTAATATTATATATGTTATATATGATTTTAAAGAAAAAGCTCCTGCCCCGTACTTGGGGCAAGAGCATAAGTCCTGTGGTACCACCCAAATTGACGGCAGAAGCCGCCCACTCGTTAGTCTTTAACGCAGACATACGCCGCGCTTTCACGCGGAGCTCGGGAGTGGCTGTGGAAGCTTATCCGCGGTCTTTCACCGACCGACCGCTCTCTGGAGAATAAAAAATCCCACTCGTTCCGTCATAGCCGAAACATATCGTATTTGATTATAAAACTAAGTTTACGCCTTGTCAAGAGGAATCAGCGCTTTTTTCTCAGTACGGAACCTGAAGGAACCGCCTTGTCGGTAAGCATGCGGAGCTTTTCCATCGCGTGAGGAGCGCTTTCAACATGCTCGCCGTTCTCGTTGACAAGGTCGAGGCACCTGACCTCGAAAGGAATTCCGCTTTCGGGGAGCACATCGAGCGTATCTCCGACAAAAAAGCGGTTGCGCTGAGTGATCGTGCACTCCTCTCCGCCCTGCTCGCAGAAAGCGACGACCTCGTATTGACGGATGTAGCCGCCGTTTGAAGTCACCTGACCGGGCTCCTTGCCGAAGAAAAAGCCGGTATTATACTCACGGTGGCTAATCTTCTCGGTTTCTTCCTTTATCCAGTCCGGGAGCACAAAGCCCTCGGGATTCTTCAGATATTCATTAACGGCATTGCGGTAAGCGTTGGTTATGACTGCCACATAGTAGCTTGACTTCGCCCTGCCCTCAATCTTGAAGCTGTCAACTCCGGCTCCTACAAGCTCGGGAATGTGCTCAATCATGCAGAGATCGCGCGAGTTATAGAGGAACGTTCCCTGATTTGTCTCCTCGACCGGGAAAAACTGACCCTCGCGGTTTTCCTCAAAGAGGTGATATTTCCAGCGACAGGGCTGAGCACAGTCGCCGCGGTTGGCGTCGCGTCCGGTCATATAGCTTGAAATCAGGCATCTTCCTGAGAACGAAACGCACATAGCGCCGTGCACAAACGCTTCAATCTCGAGCTCCTTGGGAACTTTTGCCCTGAGCGCGGCGATTTCGTCGAGCGAGAGCTCGCGCGCGAGCACTACTCTTTTGGCGCCCATATTATAGAGAGTTGTCGCGGTGGCATAGTTCGTAACCCCGGCTTGGGTTGAAACATGAATATCGACCCCGGGAGCGTACTTTTTCGCAAGCTCCATTACGCCTACATCGGCAATGATGAAAGCGTCGGCTCCCGCGTCCGCCGCGTATTCGAGAAATCCCGGAAGCTCGGAGAGCTCGTCGTTCCTCGGAAGCGTGTTGCAGGTCAGGTGAACTCTGACGCCGTTTTTATGAGCAAAATCGCACGCGCGCCTGAGCTCGTCCTCGTCAAAATTAGCGGACGCTGTTCTCATTCCGAACTGCTTTCCGGCGAGGAAAACCGCATCAGCGCCGAATCGAACTGCTGATTTCAGGCACTCAAAATCTCCTGCCGGAGCCAAAATTTCGGGTTTTTTAAGAAATTGCGGCAAGGTTAGCCTCCTGTTCATAGAGGGTTGTAGCGTAGTAGGGATTTCCGTCCTTGTCGTGGCAGAAATAGAGATATCCGGTTTCGTTGGGATAAATTGCCGCCATTATAGCCTGCATACCGGGGTTGCAGATGGGTCCTGCCGGCAATCCCGTGAAGTTGTATGTATCGTATGTGCTCTTGAAGCTCTTGCGCATATTCTTGGGAACAGCCTTGAGACTTCTGTAGGGATAATACTTAGTTGAGTCAAGACTGAGCTTTGCAACACCGTAGTCGACGTCGTATTCGAGACGGTTGTGAATAATAGAACTGATGTTGTACATATCTTCAACATTCGCCGCCTCAGCCTGAATGATAGAAGCGATTATGAGAGTTTGGTTGAGGCTGTAGTCGGTCTCCTTGACGAGCTTGCGGATGTTGACCGCCTTACTGTAGCCCTCAACGTTCTGGTCGGAATAAACTCTGTACTCATAGTCGTTGAGCATTCTCGTGATGGTGAGCTCAGGCTTTTCATTGCGATAGCATTCGTAGGTATCCGGGAAAAGGAAGCCCTCGAGCTTATAATAACGCTTGTCGGCGTTCTTAATGTTGCGGACAAAGGCGTAGTCCTCGTCAAAGTAATCGGAATTGCACAGCTCGAGGAATTTCGCCGTGTCAGAGAGCACGCCCTTCTTGACAAGAAGCTTTGCTGTCTCGTTGACGTTGAGTCCCTCGGGAATTGTGACTTTGATAGTATCGGTTCTGTTGCTCATGGACTGGAGATAGTTAATGATAGCCTCATAGTCCATGTTGGTCTTGATGTCATAGGTTCCCTGAGAGAAATCGTCGCTCTTTGTAACCGAGGCATAGAGCTTGAAGAACGCAGGCTCTTTTATTACGCCCTTTTTCTTGAGAACAGCGCCTACGTCGTCAACGGTGGGGTTCTCGGGAATATCGACAGTGACTGTATTAGCCTCGCGGCGGTTCATCGCAAGCATATCGTTGACGCCCACAAGAGCGAAGAGACCGATAACAATACCGACGAGCGCAACACTGCCCCACCAGATTATCCTGAAGCGGCGCCTGTTCTGGCGGTCGATGTATTTTTTCTGCTTCTTCTCCTCTCTGAGCTCTTCCTTGAGCATTGTCTTGGAGTCGCGCTCCATCTGCTCGCGGACGTCATCATCGGAATAGGAGCTGATTGTTTCCTCCTCGACATCAAGGTGCTCAAGCTCGCGGTAACGTTCACCGACAGCGAGGTCGTCCTGATTGATGTTAAGGTGGAAGTTCTTGACCTTTTCTTTTCTCAGGTCATTGGCTCTTGTTTCTTCAAAAGAATTATTATCCATATCCATTGCTTTCACCCTTGCAAATTATTTATCGTATATTTTTCGGTCACGACCAGACTGACGGGGCGGTCGTAATAGCCTCTGGGGAGCTCGTCTGAAATGCACGCACAGTAGCACAGCGCAACGGTAAGTCCGCAGAAATCTCCGAGAAAGCGGTCATAAAACCCCTTTCCGAAGCCGAGCCTGTAGCCCTCGCGGTCAAACACAAGACCGGGCACGATGCAGATATCGGCGTCGTCCGGCTTTGCCTTGGCGCATTTTGAGACATCGGGCTCAAGAAGCCCGAAAACTCCGTCCGTCAAATCGTCGCGTGAGTTAATATAGTAAAAATCAATTTCGGTATTCTCCATATCGCACAGCGGAACGGCTACGCTTTTGCCGTCCGCGAGCGCTCCGGATATAATTTTCCCGGTTTCGACCTCGATACCCTTGGAAACAAAAGCAAAAATCACCTTCGCTTCCTTATACTCCGGCAGTGAGAAAAATCTCTCGGCAAGCTGAGCGTCGAGAGACGCCTTCTTCTCCGGAGTGAAGGCTTCCCTCACCCTTTTATAGCGCGAGCGAAGCTCCTGCTTGCGCTGTCTGAGGTTTTTTACGGGCATTGCATTGATTCCCGAACGTGGTTCGCGACCCCTTCGGAAGCCATCTTTGCGGCAATCATGAGCGCAAACTGAATGGTGCAGCCGGCACCCTTTCCGGTGATGATGTTGCCGCATGATACGGCAGGCTCACCGGTATAATTGACCTTGTCGGTGTTGACCTCGCAGCCGGGATAGCATGTTGCGGATTTACCGTCGAGAAGTCCCTTGTGACCGAGAATTGACGGAGCCGCGCAGATTGCGCAAATCTGCTTGTCGTTCTCAACAGCATAGTCGAGAACGGACTGAACAAAATCTGATTTTTCGAGATTGGGAGTTCCGGGGATTCCGCCCGGAAGAATTACGGCGTCGAGCCTGTCGAGCTCAACCTCGTCAGCGGTTATGTCAGCCTCAACAGTGATTCCGCAGGAAGCGGTCACGCTCTTTGCATACACGCCTACGGTGAGAATATCAAGCTTCGCGCGGCGAAGCACATCGACAGTAGTCAGCGCTTCGGTAACCTCGAAGCCGTCGGCAAGCATTATATATATCATAATTTACTCCTTTCAACTCGTTATAATTCTAATAAAGAATTTTTACTCCATGGTTAATCCTGAATAAATATTCTCCGGTCTGTAGCCTGTGAGATATTTAACCGCGCCGAAGCGTTCCTCGGTTGTCTTAAAAAAGTGCTGATTCGGTGAGAGCCTGAACCTGAAACGACCGCTCTCGCTTGCACTGAGAATCGCGCTCAGAAGATAAGGAGTGTTTTCGTCGGCACAAATCAGCTCCGAAACCTCGCAAACGCCGTTTTCTTCGCTCAAAAGAGCGTAGCCGAAGTTGGTGCGCAGAACCCTTGAGCCGTAGATTTCAGCAAGCTCAAACGCGGTTTCAATCTGACTATTATTCCAAAAAAGAAAATTATCCTTGAGAACTCTGTTGCGAATTCCGCAATAGGACGTGACCACAAGCTCATCCTGTTCAAACGGCTTAGCCATAGCCAAAAGCTCCTCGCGGCTGTGCTCAGCAACATTCACTTTGAGGCTGTGAAAGCCGAGACGGGCGTAATAATCGTAGAGACTGTCCTCGGCAGGAAGTACTACGCAGAGTTCGGAGAGCGTTGCGGCGAGCGCGCTCTGAATCAAGCCGTGCATGAGATTCATGCCCCTGAAGCTCTCGGCAGTGGCGCAGGCGTAGAGGTAAGTTGCGTTCCTGCCGTTGACCTTAGTTGGCAGAGCGAAAAGCATCGACATCAGCTCGGTTCCGTCGGACTCAACCCAACAGTATTCGTAATTTCTTTTAAGAAATAATTCTATATATTCATCGCTGTCTCCGAAAACATTTTTCCATAATTCTTTTACAGAATTATAATCGCTTTCGGCAGCTCTTTTAATCTCTATCATTTGGTACTCCGAGAAAACGCTTGAGGATTACAACCGGGTGATAGGAAAGCTTGGACTTTCTCAGGCTCTCGATGCCCATGTCCTCTTCCCTGTTGATAAACTCGAATCCAATCAGTGTTTTCGCAAATTCGTTGTTAATCTTGGCGTAGGAGCCGTCAAACTCGGTAAGCGCCTTTTCAAAAATGACGTCGAAGGTCTTGATGTCAATCGACGATCCCATTGTCATCGCGACAGGCTGATTCTCAACATAGAGCAAGCCGCCGTGGATTTTAAGCTTTTCGTAGTTGTCGAGCGCTTCCTTAATCGCCTTGTATTCCTCGTTGGAATACATGTCTATTTCTCTTGCCTCGCACCATTTGCGCTCAATCTCGAGCACGTCGTTGAAGTTATCCCTCGAAATCGCCTTGTAGCTCCACTTGGGATATGTGCGGTTAAACTTGTTGATGTGGTTGCGCTTGCCGTGGTACTTCTGACCCGGAAGCAGTGTGAGGTCGTAGTTGGTATAGATGTAGTCCTCATCTCCGGTTAATTCTTCAAAAGAAAATTCATAGCCGGTAATATCGCAAAGCTTCTGGCACTGAGCCTCGGTGAGCATAGCGAACACCGGCTTTGCGTCTCTCTGTTTCGCGTCGCGGAAAATCTCAGCCACAGCGTTTGAGGGGTCACCGTCGCCCATGGGGAAGCAATAGCCCCAGGGCTTTCCGTCCCTGAAATAGCTCAGCATGAGAAATCCGTCGTAGAAACAGATTTTTATGTTATATCTGTTACGCCAAAGGAAAATATTGACAGGGTTAAAATCGCAACCCATCGTGCCGAATTTCTCGCAAATGTTGCGAAACAGCGGCAAATCCTCCAAGGCGGGAGTTTTTAAATCAAGCATACTTTATCCTTTTATCAAATCTAATATATCCCCTGAAATTTCCTCAATTGTACGCATTTCACCGTTCCGCGTACATGGAACTATCCGCCAGCCGAGGCGGTTTGCGGCATATAAAGCCGACCTTCTGCAACCGAGAAGGAATTCAAGGTCGCTTTCGTGCAAGTCCTTCTTGCTCTCGTCGCCTGAATACCGCTTGGACAGCAGCTTCTGCGACACATCGGGCTCGACGTCAAGGTAAATCACCGCGTCGGGCTTCGGAACTCCGATTCTGTCATACTCGAAGTTCTCCTGAAAATCAATGAAGCTGTCCCATTCGCTTTCGGGAAGCTTGGACATCTGGTAAATTATGTTGGAAGTCGCGTAGCGGTCGGCAAGAATGGTCACGCCGTTCTCATAATCCTGCTTCCAGAACTTGAGAAAACTCGCGATTCGGTCAACTGTATAAAACACTGCCGCGGCATAGGCGTTGACGTCGCCGGGCTTGTCGCCGAATTCTCCGCCGAGATACATCTTCACGAGCGATGAGCTCGGATTGTCATAATCGGGAAAAGTGAGCTTCCTGACACGCTCGCCGCTTTCTTCAAAATAAGAACGGAGAATCTCGGTCTGCGTCGCCTTTCCGGAACCGTCAAGCCCCTCGATGACGATAAACTTACCTGCCATACTTCTCCCTCATCTCCTTCATCTTTCCGCAGGACATCTTGCCCTCGGGACACGGTCCGAACAAGCATGACGGACCGCAATTCGCGAAGAGGTTGGGAGCGACCTTGAGGCACTCGAGCAACATTTGCTCGGCAACCTCGCGGATTTCCCACTGAGCGCGGTTACAACAGCGGTGAGCAAAGAAGTTCTCAAGACTTCTGGTGTTGAATGTACAAATAATCTTGGTGGTGCATGCGTTGGGGAGCACAAAGCGCGCGTCCTCGTTCGCCTTCTTGATGAACGAAGCGCAGAGGGTCTTGTTCTCGGCCTTGAATTTCTCGATAATCTCAGCGTCGGTTCCCTCGTACTTGTCACCGACAGCGTCCTTGATATATCCGGCAACGAGCGCGTCGCGGATATCGCGGTAAGCGTCGGACTGCATGTCGATTACTCTTTTGTACGCTTCATAAGCCTTTTCGTTCTTCTCAATCTCGGGCGGTGTGACGAACTCAAATTTTGTTCCGTCAACATAGCGCTGAGACTGCTGGCTGTAGGACGCGATTCTGTGGCGCACGAGCTGGTGGGAGCAGGCGCGGCTGATGCCCTCTATACCAAAGGTAAATGTTGCGTGCTCAACCGGGCTGCCGTGGCCGAGGGATGCAAGCATTTTGATGAAACTCGAGGTTTTTTCCTCGTCAAGTCCGTCGCGGATATGCTCGATATCGGAAGCGGAATAGCAGAGCTTCGCCGCCATAGCAACAACTTGCTCGGCGTCGGGCGTGTGTGCAAGCAGGGTAACCTTTGGTTTCATAAATACATCCTCTTTTCCTTATATACATACAAAATTATTATATCACCGTACAGATGAAAAATCAATAGTATCAGCCATAGTAAATCGCAAAGTTTGCGGCTTTACGACATGCTTTTTGCAAAAAGAAAGAGCCGCCGCAAAAGCGACAGCTCAAAATAATCATGTATTATTTTTTCTTAGTGGAATAAGCCTTAACGCCTACTGCTCCGCAAACCGCAACCAGAGTTGCGAGGGCAATGAAGCCGAAGTACATTCCGGAGCCGTTATCCCCGGTTTTCGGAGATACGGTCGAGCTGTTGCGGCTGACCGGTTTTGAAGGCTCGGATTGCTCGCTCTTGTTATTCGACTTGAAGTAAGGCCAAGCCTCGCAGTCGCCCTTGAGAACGATTGTGAGAGAATCATCCTTGAGTGTACCCTCATCAATTCCGTACTTACCCTTGATTACCCAATGGGTAAAAGTATATCCGTTCTTGGGGTGCGCAACCAGCGTGCAGTGCTTTCCGTCCTTGTCGACCTCAGCCGTGTAGGTACCGGAACCGCCGTTAGTGTTGTGGATAATGAGGTTGTACTCATCACTCTTCTCCGGACTGACCTTAGCAAAAGCCGGCATAGCCGAAAGTGCAATCAAGAAAACCGCAAGTACGATTGAAACTACTCTTTTCATCTTAGATAATCTTCCCTTCATATGTGTAAATCACTTACTTTTTCAGATAATAATACTCATTTTCAAATGGATTATAACATAATATTTTCAAATTGTAAATAGGAAAATCGTTGAAATTTTACAAAAAAGATAAAACTCTTGAAATACCGACAAAATAACTGTATAATGAATTTAAATTTATCGGTAACGGAGTGAAATATTTGTGACTATTTTTGACATACAGCAGGAAATACTCAGACTGAAAAAGGAAAAGGACATATGTATTCTCGCACATAGCTATCAGGCGAGGGAGATTCTTGAAGTTGCCGACTACACCGGAGATTCCTATAAGCTCAGTGTTGACGCCGCTAAGGTTGAAAGCAAGAATATTGTTATGAGCGGCGTTCGTTTTATGGCTGAAACCTGCAAGATTCTCTCACCGGAGAAGCATGTCTATCTTCCCAATCCGGACGCAGGCTGTCAGATGGCCGACCAGATGGACAAGGAGCTGATAAGCGGCGTTAAAAAAATGTACCCCGACTACACTGTTGTGGCTTACATTAACACCACCGCCTCGCTCAAGACTATATGCGACGTATGCGTAACCTCGTCATCGGCGGTTGAGATTTGCAAAAAGATTGAAAACGACAAGATACTTTTCATTCCCGACTGCAACCTCGGCGCATTTGTCGCGAGCCGGCTTCCCGAGAAGGAAATCAAGCTGCTTCAGGGCGGATGTCCGATTCACGCCGCTGTTACCACTGATGATGTGAAAAAGGCGAAGGAGCTCCATCCCGGCGCTCTGCTTCTGGTTCACCCCGAGTGCCGTCCCGAAGTCGCCGCTCTTGCCGACTATGTTGGCTCAACGTCCGGAATTATGAAATTTGCCGTTGAATCCGACGCAAAGGAATTCATCATCGGAACAGAAATCAGTATTCAGGAGCATTTGCAGTACACCTGCCCCGACAAGACCTTCTACTACCTCTCGAACAAGCTTATCTGCCCCAACATGCGCACAACAACCCTTGTTGACCTGTACAACTGCGTCAAGGGCACAGCCGGCGAGGAAATCATCCTTGATGATAAGACAATTGCCGACGCCAAGAAGTGCATCGACGAGATGATAAGGCTCGGCGGCTGATATGAAGAAAGCATTGATAGCGATGAGCGGCGGCGTTGACAGTTCGGTCGCCGCTCTTCTGATTAAAGAACAGGGCTTTGACGCGGTCGGAACCACGATGAAGCTCTATGACAACGAGGACGCGGGAATATCAAAGGAAAACACCTGCTGCTCGCTCGACGACATTGCCGACGCACGGGCGGTGTGCAACCGTCTCGGTATCCCATACTACGTTTTTAACTTTCGCGAGAACTTCAACGAGCAGGTTATAGAGCGATTTATAAAGGCTTATGAGAACGGTTCAACCCCGAACCCGTGCATAGACTGCAACCGTTATATTAAATTTGACAGGCTAATGCGGAGAATGTATGAGCTTGAGATGGACTATGTTGTAACCGGTCACTACGCGAGAATCGAGCAGTCTGACAACGGACGTTTTCTGCTGAAAAAGGCGGTTGACGAATCAAAGGATCAGAGCTATGTTCTCTACTCGCTCACTCAGGAGCAGCTCAGCCACACGCTGTTTCCGCTGGGGAATCTCACAAAGCCCGAGGTAAGACAGCTTGCGGAGAAAAGCGGATTCATCAACGCAAAAAAGCACGACAGTCAGGACATCTGCTTCGTACCGAACGGCAAGTACGCCGAGTTCATCGAGCAATACACCGGAAAGGAATATCCCGACGGTGACTTTGTCGACCTCGACGGTAAAATACTCGGCACCCACAAGGGTATTATCCGATACACAATCGGTCAGCGCAAGGGACTCGGACTGGCGCTTCCGGCTCCGATGTATGTGTGCCGAAAAGACCTTGATAATAACAAAGTAATTCTCGGCAGCAACGACGACCTGTTCTCGAAAGAATTATATGCAAATGACGTCAATCTTATTTCTGTAAAGGAAATAAATGAGCCGATGAGGGTTCTTGCAAAGGTGAGATATAACCAAAAGGAACAGCCTGCGACAGTCGAGCAGCTCGACGCCGACACCATACATGTAATCTTCGACGAACCGCAGAGAGCGATTTGTGACGGTCAGGCGGTTGTGCTCTATGACGGCGATACAGTCGTCGGCGGCGCAACGATTATCAATTCCGCACTTTTAAAATAATCACTGCGTACAATAAAAGCCTCCAAGCCTTAACTTGGGGGCTTTTTTCACGCAAACATTCAAAACAGAAGTCAGTTTCGAAAGAGCTTATGCAGAAATTGCATAAGCTGATTTATTTTTACGCGATTATGCATTGTAACTGATATTGTAAACTGCCGGGAAATGGCTTATAATCCTGTTAAAGGAGGAATCCCTATGTTCACATACAAGCGACGTGTAAAATACTACGAAACAGACCGCATGGGTGTTGTTCATCACTCAAACTACCTCAGACTGATTGAGGAAGCGCGGCTACAGTGGTGCAACGAAAACATCATGGACTACCGCGAACTTGAAAAACTCGGCTGTATCATTCCTGCCGCGTCGGCGAGCGAAAACTTTCTGAACTATCTCAGATTCGACGACCCGTTCTCGATTGAGGTCAGGCTGGTTGAATACAAGGGCATAAAGATGACCTTTGCCTACAGAATCTTCAACGAGGACACCGGAATCATCTGTTACCGCGGAGAGAGCTCGCACTTCTTCGCAAAGCAAAACGGCGAGAACTATCTCCCCTATCTCTCATTCCGCAAGGATTTTCCCGAACTCCATCAAAAGCTCAGCGACCTTGCCGCAGAGGGGAAAAGGCTCAAATGATATATTCGTCCTCATCATCGCCGCTCTCCTCACTCCTGACGGTTTTGAGGAACAGCTGAGCAGCAGGATTGGAATTATCCTTTCGCCAGGCAAGCACAAATGCGAGGTCGGTTTCAATTTCGCCGAACTCGAGCGACTTAATCCGGCGCACCGGACTGTTCTTCACAAGCTGCGACGGCAATACCGAAATACCCATTCCTGACGAAACCGCCATGAACACCGACCTGACATCATCAAACTCGACGATTGAATCCGGCGAAAAATGGAAAGTTCTGAATATATCCATAATCTCCATGTACAGAATCGGGCTTTCTGTTTCGGAGAGCAGCACAAAGCGCTGATTCTTTAGCCCCGACGCTTTCACCGAACCTCCCCTGACTTCAAAATCGTATGGCACAACCAACTTGAGATTATCTCTGGAAGTCACCAGAGAAGCTATGCTGTCGTTATCGGGGAGCATATCCCTGAGCATAAAATAGAAGTCATAATCGGTGCTGTTGAGCGCTCCGGCAATCTCTGAACCTGAAAGGCTTATCATATCAACCGCAATGTCCGGATACTTCCGGGTAAACGCGGAAAGGCACTTCACCGGATAATCAACCGATGCAGCGTCGTACGCAAGTCTCAGCCTGCCGCCGCTTCCGCTGTTGAGGCGGCTGATGACTGAGGAAGCCTTGTTGATTGTGTCAATCACGTCCTGCATATATGGCAAAAGCAGTTTGCCCTCGTTTGTGAGCTCGACCTCGCGCCGCGAACGCTCAAAAAGCTTGACGCCGAACTCCTTCTCCAAATCGCGGATATAGCGGCTGACGGTTGACTGACTGACGTAGTTCCTTCGCGCCGCCTCCGAAAAACTCAGCGTGCGCGCTACCGAGATAAAGCATTTCAACTGAATAATGTCCATAACGCCCTCATATTCAAAAAGTAAATTAATATCCCCTTTTCAGACGTTTATTTGCATTAGCAATTGGTTGAAAAAGGCGGAAATATCTGTTATAATTCAATTATAGCATAAGAATATGCAGAATTCAAATAAGTATTTTTCGGAGGACTATTATGCAGAAGATTGTTATAACCGGTATGGGCGCTGTAACGCCGGTCGGAATCGGCGTTGATGAATACTGGAAGAGTATTACGGAGGGAAAATGCGGAATCGAAAAGATTCAGAGCTTTGATGTTTCAGAGCTTGCTGTTCAGATTGCAGGCGAGGTTAAGGACTTCAACCCCGCAGACTATCTCCCCAAGGACGTAGTGCGCAAGACCGACGCGTTCATGCAGTACGCTTACATTGCCGCAGAGGAAGCACTCGCTCAGTCGGGCGTTGAGATTGTTCCCGAGAGAACCGGAATCGTCATGGGAACCGCAATGAGCGGTATCTCAACAATCGCGTTCACTCAGGAAGCTCTGACCGGGGCTTCTCACAAGAAGGTGGGACCGCGCTTTATCCCGAAAATTCTCGGCAACATTGCAGCGGCAAATATAGCAATCGCTCACGACATTCAGGGACCGAGCTATACAGTCTCTACCGCATGCTCGTCAGGCGGCGACGCAATCAATCAGGCTGCTATGCTGCTTCACGCCGGCAAAGCCGACGTTATGCTCGCTGTCGGCGCGGAATCGGCTCACTGTCCGATTTTCATCTACAGCCTCGCGAACGCAAAGGCGCTCTCGAGAAACAACGACAACCCACACAAGGCTTCACGTCCGTTTGACGAAGCCAGAGACGGCTTTGTAATCGGCGAAGGCGGCGGCGCGCTCGTTCTCGAAACCGAGGAACACGCCAAGGCTCGCGGAGCCAAAATCTACGGCGAACTGCTCGCTTGCGGAAACACCTCAGACGCATATCACGTCACAGCTCCTCACCCGGAGGGCAGAGGCGCCATCGCGTGCATGAGACAGGCTCTCGCAGAAGCAGGGCTCAAGCCCTCCGACATCGGATATGTCAATGCTCACGGAACCTCAACTCCCAAGGGCGACGAGGTTGAAACCCACGCCGTAACCGAGGTTTTCGGCGACACACTTCCGCTCGTAAGCTCCACAAAGGGAGCCACCGGACACATGATGGGCGCCGGCGGAATCACCGAGGTCATCGCCTGTATAAAGGCGATTGAGACCGGAATCGTTCCTCCCACAATTAACCTCGAAAATCCGATTCCGGATTGTCCCATCGACTTTGTACCCAACACTGCAAGAAAAGCCGACATCAAATACGCTATGTCGAACGCTTTCGGCTTCGGCGGACAGAACTCCAGCGTAATCGTCGGAAAATATAATAAATAAGCTGTCGGCACTTAGCAATTAGCTGTCGGTTGCTGACGGCTGAAAATACAACCGACAGCTAAAAGAGGTAATTATTATGGAATTCACTTACGACATCACAATGTTTAAGGAGACCTTTGAGTCTGAGTTCACATGGCTCAACGGGTTTATGAGAAACGTCGGACGTTTTTCCGACCGCACAGCCGTTTTCGACCCATTGAGCGGTCAGAAGTGGAGCTACAGAGAGCTCAACTCCGAGTGCAACAAATTCGCGAACGCAATGAAGCAGAGCGGCGTTAAAAAGAGCGACATCGTTTTCAACCAGCTCTACAACTCGCCGTACTTCGTATTCTCATACATTGCGCCGCAGAAGCTCGGGGCAATCTCGAACCCGGCTAACTTCAACCTTTCTCCCGGCGAGACTGCGGAGATTATCAACCACAACAAGCCGAAGGTCTATGTATATGACAGCCAGATTACCGAGACAGCCGTAAAGGCGCTCAAAATCGCCGGGCACAAGCCCGAGATAGTAATTATGGCTGACTACCTCAAAAAATACGACAGCGCTCCCGAGGGACACATCAAGTACGAGGACTATGTAAGCGGTCAGAGCGAGGAGAACCCTCCCGTTGACTTTGAGCCGCACATTTATGACGAGGTTCTCCGTCTCCAGACCTCGGGCACAACCGGCACGCCCAAGGGTGTTCCGCTCAACAACATCAACGAGGTTCTCTCGGCTCATGACGTTATGATGCACTTCCCCCTTTCGCCATATGACAAGACGATGAATATGACACCGTGGTTCCACCGCGGCGGAATTCACTCGGGCGGTCTCACTCCTACGCTTTACGCCGGAGCCGAGCTCGTAATCATGAGAGACTTCCACCCCAAGACAACCCTCGACTATGTTCAGAAATACGGTGTGACCTTCCTCATCGGTGTTCCGTCCGTGCTCGGACTTCTCGCGACACGTCAGGAAAAACACCCGAAGGACATCAGCTCGCTAAAAGGAATCATCACCATGGGAAGCCCGCTCGAAAAGCAGGACTGCATCCGCTTCCAGGAGGTTCTCACTCCGAACATCTTCAACGGCTACGGCACCACCGAGAGCTTCTGGAACACCTTCCTCAGACCTCAGGATTTGCCCGAGATGTCAGGCACAGCCGGACGAAGCTGCACCGACGACGAGGTGAGAATCGTCAAGGTTTATGACGACAGAAAGGCTGAGCCCGACGACATCGTCGCAATGGACAACAGCGAGGAAGGCGAGGTCATCATCAAGTGTCCCAACAAGACGACCTACTGCTATGTCGGCAACGAAAAGACGACAAAGGAAAAGTTCTACAAGGGTTGGATGTACACCGGCGACATCGGCACATGGGACAAGAACCAGTTTGTCACAATCGCCGGCCGCAAGGATGATATGATTATCAGCAAGGGCGAGAACATCTACCCTGCGCGCATAGAGGAAGCAATCAATATGTTCGACCGCGTCAAGGAATGCATCGTCACCTCGGTTCCCGACAAGACAAGAGGCGAGGCTGTCGCGGCGTACATTATTCCGAACGACGACACACTGACCGTAGGCGAGGTTCTCGAATACTGCAAGAATTGTCCGAACCTCTCAAAATATCAGGTTCCGCGTTATTTCAGGCTCGTTGACAGCATGCCGATGACTGCAACCGGAAAGAAACAGCACTACAAGGTAAAGGCTCAGGCAAAGGAAGACCTGGCAAACGGACTTCTTCTCCGCAAATGATTATTATCTCTACCCTGTTACGTGAGTGCTCCTAACCGATGTTTTGTTTGAGCTGTGACAACCACTCCGCACCGACAAAACTGACGCTGTTTGGTGTTTGAGCTGTGACAACTGCTCCGCACCGACAAAACTGACGTTGTGTGGTGTTTGAGCTGTGACAACTGCTCCGCACCGACAAAACTGACGTTGTGTGGTGTTTGAGCTGTGACAACTGCTCCGCACCGGCAAAACTGACGCTGTGTGGTGTTTGAGCTGTGACAACTGCTCCGAACACACGCAACTCGGGCACGATGTTTGACAGAGAAAGGCAAAATCAATGAAGTCCTTGAAAATACCGCATTCAAAAAAGAGCGAAAAGATTATTTATACCGCAATCGAAGTGCTGGTTATACTTGCGCTTGTACCATTCATCATACGGGGAGTGTCCGGCGGAGAGGATTTGATATTCCTGATACCGGGCATACTGCTGCTGATATTAACGCCGGCTTTAATAATTCTTTATGGGAATTATTATATTGACAACACGGGCATAGCATTCAAGTCCTTGCTCTTCAGAAAAAAATATCGCTGGTCTGAAATAAGATTCATAGCCAAATTCAGCGCTGACGCAAATCAATACGTCCGCAGCGAAGGCTATGTTATCTCAAAGAATGAAGAAAAACAAAACTTCCGGAGCGCATATCTTTTCAGGATTTTCACGCCCGGCTTTATGATTATTACTCAGGCAGACGAACGCTTGCGTGATTACATAGCGGAATACTCGCCGGAAGGCATATTTAAAGAACTTAATGATATATAAATCAACGGCAGATTGAGCGAATCTCAATCTGCCGTTGCTATTTATGTTTAATTCAAATGATAATCATAAGGTATGCCGTTGCAGTCAGCGAAAGCAGAATAAAAACGTCAAAACTACCGCCAACAAGCCTTTTCATAGCTCTATCCTTATTTTAAATCCTCGTAAATCATCTTCTGGATGTCGCTTTTGAGCCCTTCAAAATCATTCAGGTCAATAATCCACGCTCCGCCGTCGCTCCAGCCTGCCTGCCATTCGCCGTCCTGCGGAACACATCTCTCCATGAACTTATAGCTGAGGAGCTTGGAGCTGTTCTTGGCGTACCAGACAAGGTCGGACTTGGAAAGGTCTGTATTGACGTTATCCTTTTTGACAGTGTAAATCAACTTCAAGAGCTTTCCGGGAGTGAGGTTTCTGAACGACTTGGCTATACTTTGAACGACACGGCGCTGTCTTCCTGTACGCATAAAATCGTCGCCGCTGAAGCCGTTGCCGCCTCTGTCACGGCAGAACCAGAGAGCCTGATGACCGTTGAGGTGCTGAACGCCGCCGCTATCCTTGAGCAGTCCGTAGCCGGACTGACCGTTCTTCCGAAGCTGCCAGTTGACGTAGCCTGCCTCATCAGCAGTAATGTCGACGTCAACTCCGCCGAGGGCGTTGATAATGTTTCTGAATGTTGTGAAATCGACCTGGGCATAGTTGTCAATCTTCACACCGAAGGTCTGCGAAATCGTCTTAACAGTCAGCTCTGCTCCGCCGTAGGCAAACGCCGCGTTGAGCTTGTCGGTACCATAACCGGGAATGTTAAACCAGTTGTCACGCATGAATGAAGTGAGCTTAATCTTGCCGGTATTATTGTCGATAGAAACAAGCATCATAACGTCGCTTCTGCCGGCGCCTTCATAGCCGTCAACACCGAGGAAGAGCACATTCTTGACTGCGGAATTGGTATAAAGACCGTTTTCCTTATGAGTTACGCCCTTCTTGAAGCCGAGCTTTGAAGCGTCGAGCCTTCTGAAAACCCAGCCCTTCTTGCTGTTCATTCTGTAGACTGCCGCAACGGTGCCGTCGTACTCGTCACCGCTGAGTTTGAAACTGATTCGGTCGATTCCTTTTTCGAGGTCGGTATCCTGAGCTGCAAACTTCACATCACCGTAGACACGCTTAACTCTCTTCTCGGCATTCGACTTGTCCGCTCCGGCAATCGCGGTGAGCTCAAAGTCCTCGACAGAGGTTGAGGCGGAATTGAGCTTATACTGTTTCTCGCTGAGCTTATAGACAACCTCATAGTCAACCGCGGCTATTGAATATGTCTTGTTCTCTCGCACAACTGCCGCGCGGAAGCTGTAGGTTTCCTTGTCGTCCGAAATTTTCTCACGGCTGACATCAGCCTTTGTGACCTCAAACTCAAGCTCCCTGTTTCCTGCCTTTACCTTTGTAATAGTCGGCAGGGAGTTCAAATCCTTTATAATCTGCTTTTCAGTAGGTTTTGATATTTCTTTTGAAGAATTATTAACGATAACAACACCTACAATCGCGACAATCGCGGCGACAACAGCAACAACCGCGCAGATTATTGCAAGCTTCTTTTTAGGAAAGCTCTTATTTTCATTTTTTGAATTATGTTTTAAATTCTCACTCATTTTTCATATCCTTTCTGCCCGTGAAAGCGGACATTTTCTCCACAAAACTAATATATCACAAAAATCGACATAAATCTACAGTTTTACAAATGATTTTCGGAAAGCTTCATCCGAGCATAACGTCGAGCAGCATCATTACAGCAAATCCGGAGACTATCCCCATGGTGGCAGAGTAGGGATTTTTCGCTTGGTTTCGCTGGCATTCCGGAATCAGCTCATGAACGGCAACAAGAATCATTGCTCCTGCCGCGAACGACAGAGCATATGGCAAAATTGCCTCAACATACACAACTGTCAGCGCGCCGATTACCCCGGCGATTGGTTCAACCAACCCGGACGCCTGTCCTATCATGAAGCTTTTGAAACGCGAGAATCCCTCTCTCCTCAGCGGAACAGAAACCGCCGCGCCCTCGGGAAAGTTTTGAAGCCCGATTCCGACAGCAATGGTTACTGCGCCCATTATGCTCTCGGCATCGGAATTTTGCAGTCCGATTGCGCCGAAAGCAACTCCGACGGCTAGCCCCTCGGGAATATTGTGCAGAGTTATCGACATAACAAGCATTATAATGCGGTTAATTCGCTCTCCGTGGGAGCCGCGGCTACTGTCGGCACTTTTGCGCGCAAAGGTTACAATTTTGTCCGAGCACCACATAAACAAAGCCCCTGCGAGGAACCCGAGTGTTGCCACAACGTAAGCCGGAACTGACGAATACATCTCAGCACGCTCAATCGCAGGCTGCAAAAGCGACCAAAAGCTGGCGGCAATCATAACGCCCGAGGCAAATCCGAGCATAAGGTTAAGGAGTCTGGGCGCCGGAGTTTTGAAAAAAACCACTGTCGCGGCACCGAGAGCCGTCACAAACCACGTACCCAGAGTTGCCGCAAGCGCCGCAAGTACATAATTATCCATATCTTCCTCCCCTACATTATATTTGAAGCAAAAAATAATGTGAGGAAAACATTTTTTAGTTGACAAGCGTGTATTTTTTCGATATAATAGTTTCTGTTATGGGGGTATAGCTCAGCTGGGAGAGTGCTTGACTGGCAGTCAAGAGGTCACGGGTTCGAGCCCCGTTATCTCCACCATCGTTTTAGGCTCCGAGAATGGCTTTGGTCAGCCATTCTTGGAGTTTTTCTTTTTGCCTGAACCGTCTGTTTTCGGTTCAGGTCTTTATTTTGGTCATTATGCGGACTTATTATTGTCTGATTCTATCAGCCTTGCCATCAGGTTTGCCGCCTTTGCCTTGGCTTTTCTGACGGCGTGGGTATAGATGTTCAGCGTGG
>CAMHHL010000008.1 GCA_946184925.1 uncultured Clostridia bacterium
TAATATAAGCCATGTTTCAACTTCCGCCGAAACATGGCTTTTTCTACAGACTGAGACATAGCCAAACGGCTATGTCTGTTTCTTTTTGATAAAAGACAAGAGATTCGAAACCTCGTCGTCGCTGAATCTGTTCATCTGCGATTAAGGTATTTATCGCGTGATGAACGCCTTCGCTCCTCCTCTTCCCAAAAAAGACAAGTCTTTTTTGGGAGCCCTTTTTTGGGAGGAGCGTTGATGCACGTTTCTGCGAGTAATGGTACCCAACAAGCGGCGCAGAACATTTCTCAAAGTACATAGATATTGAAAAAACTGCCACGATAATCGCGGCAGTTTTTCGTTTGTAGAATTATAATTATCTCCCGAAGCCATCGAACGGATCAAAGGAGAATTCATCTTCGCTCTCCTGATTGCTTTTACTGTCGGAAGAGAAGGTGTCCTTGTATTCCTCAAGCTTCATCGAAATCGTACCCTTCCTGCCGCTTCTTGTTACGGAGAAGGTTGCGGTATCGCCTACCTTGAGCTTGTTGATGATGCTCTTGACATCCTTTGTGGATTCAACGGTCTCGCCGTTAATCTTGGTGATGATGTCACCGGCAGAGAATCCGGCTTCGTCAGCGTTGCTTCCGCGGTTAACTCCGGTTACATAAACGCCAGTGTCGCTTACTCCGTACATCCAGAGCTGAGCAGTTGAGGTGATGTCCGTGAGCGACATACCGAGGTCAATCTGTCCCTTGACGTAGCCATACTCCTTGAGATCGGAGAGAACGTCCTGAACATCATTGATCGGAATAGCGAAGCCGATGCCCTCCGCCTCGCTCTCACTTGACTTGGCATTGACGATTCCGACGAGCTCGCCGTTGCCGTTAAAGAGACCGCCGCCGGAGTTGCCGGGGCTAATCTCGGCGTTTGTCTGGAGAAGGTTCATGGTCACATCGTCGATTGTTACCTCGCGGTCAAGAGCGGAAACAATTCCGTCGGTAACGCTGCCGCCGAGCTGTCCGAGAGGATTGCCGATTACGACTGAATAATCGCCTACGGAAAGCTTTGATGAGTCACCGAAGGTCGCTGCGGTGAGCTGCTCCTTGGGTTTAATCTTTAGAAGAGCAATGTCACCGTCGGAATAAACTCCGACAACCTCAACATTGGTGTACTCGGTCTGATTTTTGAGCGTTACTGTAATGTTTGAAGCGCCCTCGATAACGTGGTAGTTGGTAATGATGTAGCCATCGGTTGAGATAATAACGCCGGAACCTGCACCCTGCTGAATGTAGGACTGGTTGAAGGTGCCGGTTTTTACGGCTTCTGTTGTAATCTCAACTACAGAATCGGCAACCTTGTTGACTATTTCGGTGGTTGAAAGTGCCGAACCGTCAGCGTGGTAATCCGGGCTTTCTCCGTCTGACTTGGAGACAACGAGAGCTCCTGACTTTGATGTTGTTGTGTTTGCTGATGAAAGCTTTCCTGCCAGGAGACCGCCGCCTACGCCGAGAGCAGCCGAGGCTATCATACAAACCGCGATAACCGCGGCGATGGTTGAGCGTGTTACGGGTTTCTTTTCCTTCTTGGTAGTTTTTTTAGCGGTTCGAGCGTTGTAGCTGTCGCCGTAGGAAGAATAGGAACCGTATGGGTTCTGTGAATTATAAGAGCTTGCGTAAGGATTCTGCTGATAAGAATTGGAATAAACGTTGTTTCCGTATTGGTTCTGTGATGTTGTATTCTGTTCATATGACGAGCGTGAATATGGTTGATTTGCGGAATACGAGGTTTGCTCGGTTGTCTGTGCATTTTCCTGCACCGAGTCTTCGAGCGGTTCAGCTTTGGGCTCAGACGGATTAACCGTGCCGTTGAAGGCGTCCTCGCCGTAACGGGCGTAGTTATCAGCCTGATTTTCGGCGGACGGTGTCTCGCTGTAATATTCCTCCGGAGACGGAGCCTGCTGAGCATCCGGACGATAGGAATCGTTGCCGCCTGATGTAAAATCGCTTTCGTAAGGATTGTAATGGTTATTCATAATGTTACCTCCAAACTTTTGATTTGATGATGTAATAATATTCCCCGAAAGTGAAAACTGTATGAAATAATACTGAAACAAATATGAATAATGAGAAAAAAGTGAGAGAATTTAGTAAGCTCAATTAAACTTTGTCCGATTCGGGAATTCTGCATATTATGAGATGAAGGAAACTTCAAATTCGAATAAGGAGACCTATATGGATATTGTTTTATCAGCTATGAAGGATTACGGAGTCTCTCCCCTGCCCTCTGAAACGGCAGTGGCGATGGCTTATGTTCCGTTCCAACAGCTCGGCTCAAAACTCTACTCTCCTGCGCAGGCGCTTGAGTCAGGCACGGTGTATCCGATTTTAGACAAGCCGTTTTTTGGCAAGAAATGCTCGGGAGGAAAAGATGACTGAGAGAGAAATAATGTGCAAAAAGCTGTCGTCATATCAGTTCGCGGTTGACGACATGCAGCTTTACCTCGACACTCACCCCTACGACGCGGATACAGTTGACAAAATGAATGACCTCAAAGCAAAGCTCGAAAGTGTACGCGTTGAATTCGAGAAAAAATACGGTCCGCTGACCGCCGACGCGAACAGCAAAAACCGCTGGAGCTGGGTCAAGGCACCATGGCCTTGGGAAACGGAGGATGACTGATGTTTGTATATGAAAAAAAGCTGCAATACCCGGTAAACATCAAAACGCCGAACCTAAAGCTTGCAAAAATCATAGCTAGCCAGTACGGAGGTCCCGACGGCGAATTGGGCGCGTCGCTCCGCTATCTGAGCCAGCGCTTCACAATGCCGCTCCCCGAGCTAAAAGCAACGCTGACGGATATCGGTACCGAGGAGCTCGGACATCTCGAGATGATTGGCGCGATACTCTATCAGCTAACAAAGGGAGTTGACCGCAAGGAAATCGAGGCGGCAGGTTTTGAAAGCTACTTTGTTGACCACACAACAGGCGTGTACCCTGCATCCGCTGCCGGTGTTCCGTTCACCGCGGCGTATATACAGTCTAAAGGCGATCCGATTACAGACCTTCACGAAAACCTTGCCGCAGAGCAGAAAGCGCGGACGACCTACGACAACATTCTCAGGTTTGCGGACGACCCCGATGTCAAGGACGCGATACGCTTCCTCAGACAGCGCGAGGTGGTACACTATCAGCGCTTTGGCGAGAACCTCAGAATCCTCACCGACAAGCTCGACGAAAAGAACTTCTATGCCTTCAACCCGAGCTTTGACAAGAAATGCTTTAAGAATCAGATGAAAAAGAAATAATTCTCAAGAAGAAAAATCTCCGTCCTCGGAAAACCAAGGGCGGAGATAAATTTATATTATTGATAATCAGCCTTTGCCCTGTTCTACTTCTTCTATTTCGTCCTGTGACGCTTCTTTGAGTGAATATGTATCAAAAGCGGCTTCTCTCGGCAACTGTATTTCAATTTTGTCCATTTTTTGAAGGAGACATTCTCCGGAGCTCATTTTTACCTTGAATACGTGACCGCCGAACTTCCTGTCCTCGGAAAGAAAGTGCATATGCCAGCCCGAGGCGTTTATGCCGTCCATATAATCGGGATAATATACGCACACAAGTGTTCCCTGAATACCTTCAAAGCAAAAATCCTTCTGTGTTTTCGAGAGGATATCCTTCAAAGAAACATGCTGTGAGCGATACGGCGCTCCGGCACGGGCGTGTATTGAGTCGAAAAATCCGTCAATGCGAGCTATATGAATGCTGTTCAGTCCGAAGTCCTCTTCTATACGCAAGGTCAGTTCCAGTTTTATGGCGTCAATATCCGGCATGGCGTCAAATTTTATCTTCCTGCCGCTCTTCACCGAGCCTGCAACCGCAAACGGAACGCCTGCCGAATCATCGGAACGAACAATGCTGCCATCCTGCTTTGCCTGGTAGCATATGTCGTCAAGGATAATCATCTCGCCGTCTACACTTTCAAAAGTTCCAAGTCCCGTATCACCGTGCTCCAAAAGCTCCTGAACGGTCACAACCGGTCTTGTATATCCGAGTGCCAAAGCCTGCAATGTGGAGACCTGATATATTTTGTTTGATTTCATATGAGTTCCTCCTTTAGTTGTTATCTCAAATGTCTATGATACTGATATAATAGCATAACGAATAATGATGTTCAAGAAAAATCAGAAGATATTTAATATACTTTTCTATTATAATAGGACAAAAAATCTCCGCCACTGAAATGGAGCGGAGATTATCTGTTATAAAATGTTCCTAAGCGAAGTTATGTCATTCCGTCCGTTGCCTTTATTGCCCGAAACAACATTGTCAAAGCTATTGGGATCAACGCCGGAAGAGCAGAGAACGTCTTGCTTTTCGAGCTCTTCGATTTTGATTTCAGGCGCGGTGTAAATTATTCTCATATTGTTCACCTCGTTATCAGTTTCCGGAGAATGCGGCAAGCTTTCCGTAGCTTGTGCAGCAGCCTCTGTAATTGTTTTTGCCGGCGTCTGTATAGCGCGCGTAATACCTTATACCGTCGATTTCCACATAGAAACGAACAGCAATACCCTGATCATCGGGAATATCGGTTATCGCAAGCGTAACGTACTTGTAGCTTGTAGACAGGCTGTCGTTATCGCCGTAGCTCTTATCGCCGGTGATGTTGTTAGTTGTTCCTTTGCAGGAGATTGACTTGATGTTGTCGTCGTTCCTATCAATCAATGTTTGCATTATATCAAAGCCGCCCGCGTCGTTAAAGGCTCCGGTGCTGTTCTTAGAGTTCTTTGCGACCTCAAAGCCGTAGTCGTCCGCATCAAGGAGCCTTGATGACAGCTCGGCAATAAAGCGCAAGCCTGTTCCCTCTGTATCGGTTTTTATGAGTTCCTTCTTTTGGACGCCGAGGAGCCTGCCCTCGGTATAAACGAGCTCACCGGGCAAATCGAAACGGTTCCCGTCCTCAGAGAGAGCGGTTGCGGCGTTAATCTCGGGAATATAGCCATTGTCCAAAGGATTCGGAAGGGCAACAACATCGGTATATTCAGTGCCGTTAAATGTTGCCTTTGCCGTGAACTCGGGCGCTCCCTCAACATATTTTGAGGTCACATTCGCAGCTGTCTTCTCCTCGTAATCACATCGGGAATCAGTACATGTAAAAACGGCGTTTGCAGAGCGGTAGTTATCCGCCCACTCCCATTGGGCGTCGTCGTGCAGGTGGGCGTCGGTGAAGATATAGTTAATCTTCTTCTCCCATAAGTTACTTCCCGAGAAGGTTGTTATGTGTTTGAGCCGTGCGGTAACGTTCATATGGTTGAACATACCTGCGCCGGTAGTAATCTTCCCCGGATAATCAAGAGTAATGTCGAGCGTATAGCCGCCCGGGCTGTTAGCCCATGAGAAAGCATATTTACCGATTTTACTGAGATTTGAGGTATCGCCCTGAACTTTCTTGACCCACATGGTGTAGAATGAGTAGGGCTTAATCTCAATTATGTTCTCGTTGAGTATCAAGTCAAATTGCGGCTTGGAACCGTCACCGACAACAAATACATCATAATCGTTGCCGCTGCCGAGCGAAGTGACCGGCTTGCCTTTGAAGGTTTTGGGGATAACGAGTTCCGTAAGATTATCCGTAGGTCCTGTATAGTGTGTGATTTGATAAGAAGTGCCCATATCCTCAAAGTCAAAGTATGAGACATCAACGTTATCAAGGGATTTATTTCCCGTTACACCGTTCTCAACTGCATAATAGAAGCCGTCATATTCGCAGTATTCAACGTTGCCGAGGTGATACACGCCGTTTTCGTCGATATACGGTTCCTTTGCCGGAACAATCGGAATGAACTCAGCGTATACGGTTACGGCAGTGTCGGGCATAATCAAATTGCCGTCGAGAATATTGGCGGAAACGCCCCCCTCGTCATCCTCAGCGTAAATGTTAAAGAGCGCATATCCCTCAGCGGGTGTAATTGTCAGCGGAACCTCTTCATTAAACTTTCCGGTTTCAGCTCCGGAAACAGTACCGTTTCCGGTTATATCATATGTTATGTGTAAATCCTTTTTCTTAAATATTGCCTTTACGGTAACGTCGGAGAGAGGCATGGTGAATGAGGTGTTCTCATATACGGTAACGTCGTCGCCGTTGCTTCGTGTAACCTTCAAACAATCAAGCTCATATCCGGTCGCCGGAGTTACGGCAGGAGTAATATCATCTAAGTAATTTGCGGAACAAACACCGCTTACCCAGCCGCCTGCTGTGCTCTCGTAATTTATGTTATATTCCATTGCGTCAAACTCAACATATACATAAGCAAGTTTTGCCGGCATAATAAACTTGTTGTCGGTTACTTCAACAGGCGTACCGTTTTCGCCTCCGGCAGTTACTTTAAATGTCTTGAGCTTATATCCGGTGTCTGGTCTGATGGTAATTGTAACAGTCTCACCCTCATACGCGGTGGATTTATCGGACTCTACCGAACCATGTTGATCGTAGACTACACGAACCTCAGAGCTTACCTTGTTCTTTACTTGTTCATCTGTATATGTATTACCTTCAAACTCAGCAATTGCGGTGTAGACTGTCTTTTCTCTACTATCATTTACTGAAACAGTCGCGTCAACTGTTTCCTCGTGCCTACAGCGCTCATCATCGCAGGTGAACTTGGCTTTAGCCGAGCTGTAATCAGGCTCCCATGTCCACTCCGGCTTGTCAATGATATGACTGTCGGTGAAGACGTATTCAATCGACCTTTGGCTGAAAGTTGTTCTGCTGAGCTTTGTGGAGTGTTTCAACCGAGCGGTGATATCCATATGATTGAAGATTTCACTTCCGGCGATGATGATTCCGTCGTAATCAAGCTTGATGTCGAGGGTATAACCGCCGGGGCTGTTCGCCCATGAGAAGGCGTAACTACCGATTTTATTGAGCCCGGAGGTATCGCCCTTGACCTTTGTGACCCACATTGTATAGAAGGCGTAGCCCTTTATCTCACTTATGTTCTCATTGAGCTTGAGCTCGAACTGAGTTTTCAGCTTGTCGGTATAGTCGATAATCGGTTTCGAATCATCGTTACCGAGTACTGTAACCTTCTTGCCGTTGAAGGTCTTGGGGATAACAAGCTCTGTGAGAGTATCCGTGGGACCTGTGTAGTAGTTAATCTGATACTCGGCGTCGTCGTTAATGAGCTCAAAGTCGAAGTACGATACATACATCTCTTCTTCGGTGAGCTCGGCACCTAAGCTGCCGTCATCGTTGACGGCATAGTATTTGCCGTTCGTCTCATAATGCTCAACCGTACCTAATATATACTCACCGTCGGAATTGATGAAGGGCTCGCTTGCGGGAATAAGAGTTGCAAAATCAACATTTACCGTAACATTGCACGCCGGCATTTTGAAGCTGTCGCCATCGACATTCACCTCAAGTGACGAATCACTTGGAACGGCGGTGATTGACTTGACCGCGTATCCCTCGTTTGGGATAACGTTTACATGAATCTTTGTGCCCGGAGCAGCCGGGTTTTCGCTGAACTCCATATCACCGTGTATGCAGGAGCCCTTGGAGATTTTCCAGCGGATACGAACTGTATGGTCGTCTGTGTAAGTGACTTTTTTGAATCTTACCGTTGCAGTTGAACACCTGTACTCGCCCTCGTCCGTATATGTGACGTCGGCATTAAGAGTCACGTTATAGGCGGAGTCGCTCAGGCACCTGAAGAAAGCCTCTGCCTTTGTGCCGTCATCCGACCATGTCCATTGCGGATTATTGCTGTATTTCAGATTGGTTGCAGGTACAAGGGTTGAGCCGGAAGCCTCGGCTATCTGAGCTTCGTTCAGCTGACCGGGGTTGAAAACCTTTCTGTCATTATCCTGAATCTGGAGCGGCTTTCCCTCCGTGATAATAACCTCCGGTCTGTTGCTGTCGCTGTAGCGTGAGAAATCTCCGGAACGGAAGGTGTCGTTCCATCTTGTCCAGCCGAGCTCTACCCGATTTGCACGCAGATGTTCCGTCTCAAAATTACCGCCGACAAAGTTAATATTATTCTTCGCCCAAACACGTGCGGCCTTTATTACGCCTCCGTACTGGGTAAAGTTGTAGAACTCGCCCAAAGTGTTTGGTCTCTCGACGTTCAGAAGGTCGATTGTACCGGTCTGTTCCTTCTGACCGTAGATGGCAAAATTATATTCGCGAGAACCGAAATTCATAAAATTGGCATTGGTGTTTGACCATGTTACACCGTCCGCAAGAATAAGATTAACGTCGCCGAGTATCAAATAGCGGATACTTTCCGTGTCCCCGGCAATTGAGTCGTAATCTATAACATACCATCCCGATTGCAGATTACAATCCGTTTTGGGCAGTCTTCTTGCGATAACAGTCTGCTGAATTCCCTCCTTGTCAATATAATTTGTTTCAACGTCTTCAAAATACACCGCGGTGTATGTTTCTTCCGAGACGTTCCTTTCCTCTCCGGGTTTTATAAAACTGCTGCTGCCGTTCGTCCAGTAATACATAGTGTAGCCGTCGGGGATGTTCTCGGGCTCCGGCATAACAAACCTGGAAAATCTCGGCTTTTCAATTGTTCTTGTTACCTCGCCGCTGTTGTTCCTTTCAACAAATGTAATTGTAACCATCTCAGCAGAAGCGCCGCACTCAATGCATTTGTTGTCCGAGCCCCAGTGATGCTCCGAATAGTCAAAAGACGCTCCGCAATCCTTGCAGTATTTAACGTGATACCATTCTGTCTCAGCGCACCAAACAGCGTTTTTGTGGTCACACGAATGAATGAGGGCGTATTTATTATTACAGCATGCGTTATAGCTGCTCGGTGAACTGAATCTGTTATATTCCGACGTATTGTCCTTGTCGGAGCCGGCGCTTACTATATAATTATTTGAGAAATAGATTGAGCCGTTGGACGGATAATCCCCGGTTAACCCCGCCCCGAACGTATTGTAGTCGCCGTGACCTATGGCTACGCTATTGCCGTCGGAGCCGGCAATGGCTTCCACGCGGCTGTCTCCGTGTATTTCGATGGAGCTTAAGCCCTTGTTCTCGCCACCGCCTATGCCGGCGCCGTATTCTTTTCCCTGTGCGGTTACGTCGGAATTATCTATTACTATTTTTCCGCCCTTGCCGTCTTCTCCGCCGCCAATTCCGGCGCCGTCAACACCACCATAGGCTTTTACAACAGAATGGTTTTTTATGGTGATTGTTCCCTCGCAGTCGCCGTCGTCTCCGCCGCCGATACCGGCTCCGTAAGCGCCGCCCGTGGCGGTTACGGTAGAGTTATCAATGGTTATGTTGCCTGCATCTCCGCTCTCGCCCGAGCCGATTCCCGAGCCGTCTGTTTTGGTGTCGGCTGTGACTGTGGAATTTTTTATTATGATTGTACCGCTGTCAACTTCGTCACCGCCGCCGATTCCGGCTGCATACTCACCGCCGTGAGCTACAACTGTAGAGTCGGTTATAGTGATGTCGCACGTTTCGTCAACCTCGTTACCCGAGCCGATAGCCGCGGCGTCGGTTCCGGAGTTCGCTGTGACATTTGCTCCGTTTTTGATTATAATCTTTCCGCCGCCTTTGCCGTCGTCGCCCGAGCCGATAGCCGCGGAATAGGAACCGCTTTCGGCGTTTACTGTGCTGCCGTCAATCGTGATTGTTCCTGCGCGTCCTTTGTAGCCGCCGCCGATTCCGCAGCCTGAATCCTCGCCGCCGAACAGCTCAACGAGGCCTTTGATAAAGAGCATAGCGGTTGCATAGTACTTGTGAGCGTCGGAGTAAAAATTAGTATTATTTATTCCCGCATTCATCGCGTCAGACCACGCCTGACCGTCCTTGTAGGTTTCGGAGGTTGCTTTAACCTTTGTATTTGAACCCGATATGTTAACGGTTCCGTTGTCGCCCTCGCAGCCGCCGCCGATTCCGGCGCCGCCCATTGTAGCATTTGCGACAACATTGCCGCCCGTGATATTGATTACGGTTGCGTTACCTTCGTCTCCGCCGCCGATTCCGGCGCCCTCGGCTCCTGTAGCGAATACGGTACCGCCCGAGATGGTAATCGCGCCTCTCTGGTTTCCGAGCATACCTCCGCCTATTCCGGCGCCGCTGTCGTAGTCAGGTTCACCTACAGACATAGCGTTGACCGTACCGCCGTAGATATTAATCGGTCCGTTATATCCCAAATCATTACCACCGCCTATTCCGGCGCCCGTCCGTGAATAAGCCGTAACATCACCGCCGTATATCGCAATCGCGGCATCGCTGTTGAAAACATAGTCCGAGCGTCCCCTGCCTCCGGTTCCGATTCCTGCGCCTCCGTTTCCTTTGGCATAAACCTTACCGCCGAAGATGCGGACGCCTTCTCCGCTTTTATTACATGACACGGGAGCATTGTAGCCGCCGCCAATGGCCGCTGCGCGGAAATAATAGCTGGCTTCGGTGGTTTCATCGCGATGGCAAAAGATGTCTCCGTCCCAAATGGTTACACACTCCGGAGCCGCCTGATTGCCTCCGCCGATACATGCTCCGTATGCGCCGTGATCAGCCGTAATGTCTATTTTTCCGCCGTGAATATTGATTGTTCCCGCGTTTTGGCGGTCATCAGAGCCAATCGCGGCGCAATATAAATAATCCTTTGAACCCTTGTTCGTATCTACAATTAGTTTGCTGTTTGTATTTGTCGCAGCGTAGATATTAAGAGTTGCGCCCTTGTCAACGCGAATTCCGCCGTAGCTGGTAAGTGTAGCGTTATTGCCGAGGTAGATACCTACCGTCCTTCCATTTGCTACGTGAAGCCTTTCTTTTACGGTTGTATTATTTTTCACCGTATAATAACCGCTTTCAAGCTCATCTGAGGTTCTGTTTAAAAGCTCGGTGTAATTTGTGATTTCAAAAGGGTCATTAATCACCTTTTTGTTCACAGTGTCCCAGTGGTGGCTGTAAATAGTAACACTCTGAGCGGCTTCCGCCTCAAAAGGAACTATTGTGAACAAACTGACTATCATCAATAATGACAGAAGTATGCTCATAGGTTTTTTTAAAAGCTTCATGCAAATACCTCCTATAATTAGTCTGAAATATATATTTAATTTATTTTAACATTATTTAGGTTATTTTACAAATAAAAATAGCGATAGGTTTTATAAAACTTTTTGTGAAAATAGCCCGAAGCGGCGAACCGCTCCGGGCATATATGATATATTAATTTTTGGACTTTCCCTTGTATTCAAGACAGAGCATTGTCAAATCGTCGAACTGTTCGGCGTCCTTGACGAACCCGTCAACGGACTCGCGAACGTTTTGCAGAGTTTGCTTTGCGTCCGCCTCGGGATGATTATTGAGGGCTTCGAGCATTCTGTCATTGGCGAAGAGCTCCTGATTTGCGTCAGTCGCCTCGGGAACACCGTCGGTATACAGGAACAGTTTGGTTCCGGGCTTGAGCTCGAGATTATACTCCCAGTACTTTACGCCGCTCATTCCGCCGATTACAAAGCCGTGCTTGTCCCTGAAAAGCTCGTAGTTTCCGTCGGGGGATTTCAGAGCCGGATATTCGTGACCTGCGTTAGCCGCAGTGAGCTTGCCGGTGGAAATTTCGAGAATACCGAGCCAGACGGTAACAAACATATCAAGCTGGTTGTTTGAGCAGATGGAATTGTTTGTATCCGTCAGAATCTGAGCAGGCGACTTGCCCATCATCGCGTTGTTCTGGAGAATAATCTTTGACGCCATCATGAACAGCGCAGCCGGGATTCCCTTTCCCGAAACATCAGCCATCACAACGCAGAGGTGGTCGTCATCAATTAGGAAATAATCGTAGAAGTCGCCGCCTACCTCCTTTGCCGGATCCATCTTAGCGTAAACATCAAATTCATCGCGCTCCGGGAACGCCGGATAGATATTCGGAAGCATACTCTCCTGAATCTTCGTAGCCATATCAAGCTCGACGCTTACGCGTTCCTTCTCCGCTGTAACTCGCGTCAGGTTCTCAACATAGTCTGAAAGCTCACGCTCCATATCAGCCATAACAAGACTGAGGTTCTCAACCTCGTCGCCGGTGTGAATGTCGAGTTTGGCAAAATGATTTGAGCTGATGATCCCGGCGCGCTTGTCGCTGACATAATTCATTGCGGCGTCGGCAATTTGGTTGATTGGTTTGACTATCTTCTTTTTCATTCTGCGCGCGAATATATACGCAAGCAGAACAGTCGATATTCCGATTCCGATGAAATAAAGCAGAGCGAAGGTTTTCATGCCGTTGAAAACATTTCCGATTGTAACGTCTGTCAGCACAAAGGCTACAATCTCACCCTTATCATTGGTTATCGGAACGCCCGAAGTACACATCCAGCCGTACTTCTCGGTATCGCCGATATCATAGAGCTTGCCTTCTCCGTTCCAGTTGAGGAAACGGTCAATCTCTTTTTTCTCAACAGTTTCCCAGTCGCCGGGCATACACATGTATTCGGGATCGTCATCCGGGTCGGCAATATATACAAGAGATGAGGTTTCGGCGTCGTACATACCGAGGTATACGTCATACACGTCGCTTTTCTCGAGAAAAACCTTCAAAACTTCGATTGAGGTTTTATACTCGGGAAGCTTCTGAATCTCAGCAAAACGCGAACGGTAGGCATCCGTACCTGTACCGGCACGCTCTTCCTCCGACTGGGAATGATACAGCTCAAGCGTTCTTTCAGCCATAGGCGCAACGTCAACAACTCTGGACATAGCGGAAGCGACATTTCCCGAAAGCTGGAACGATTCAGTAATATACTGTCCCGCCAGAGCGTATGTATAAAGACCCAGCCCGATGATGAAGGCGACCAGTCCGAGAACTACGCAGCTGTTAAACGCGGAGTGAAACACTCTGGCTTCGATGGAATAGTGCTTCCTTTCAAGTTTGTTCATTTCTCTGATTGATTTTTTCGGCATACAGACCTCCGATTTAATGGTTTTTAGCTAATTCCATTATTAATTTTACCACAATAATTTTTCAGTTTCAAGAAAAAAGAATACCGTCCGCTAAATTCAGAAGGCAAAATTGAAAATAATACCGAAATTCAGTAAATTTATAATAATCGCTTGCTTATAATTTACATTTATAATATAATTGTATAAATAATTCGCTATAAAACAGGCGTAAAAAGAAAGGAGCATATGCATGAAAAGTAAACTCAGCCTTCGCGCAATTGCGTTAGTATTGTGCGCTCTGTTATTGGTTGCGTGCTTCCCGATTTCCGCTGCCGCGGAAGAAGCAAACGCAATCACAATGGAGGAAGGCGAAATCAAAACAGATTTCGTGCCTGCCGGTACGGAATGCACATCAACCGACAAAAGTGTCGCGTGGGTAGACGAAAACGGAAACCTCAACGCACTTAAGGAGGGCGAGGCGACAATTTCCGACGGCACAAGCGAATACAAAGTCACCGTTGAGGATTATACCGACGGTTCCGAAACAGTCGGCAACCTCAAAATTGTAACACGTTACAACGACTCAATGCAGTTTTATGACGGTCATGTTTATCTTATCTTCACATCATATCAGGACGGTGTTGAATTTAAGGTTGACGATCTTTACGCGGGATATGAAATTTCGGACTCATATTATGAGGACATCGCAAAGGACATCTCCGCAGGCTCCAACCATACCGGCACCGAGTCAGATTACTTCAGTCTCGAATATGGTATGGAAGGTTGCACTCTGAACAGAGGTCAGGTCGTTACCATCGGAATGTACCGCGGTTTTGAGCTCAGCACTACGCAGGCGGCTCTCGGAGCAATCACCAACAGCACCGCCTGGAACAAACTCAAAACCGAGGGCAAGACCGCTATAATCAAAAACATTTTCAGCGTACTCAAATCCGGCAAGACTTCGGTTGAAGAGGCTACCGCAAAACTCAAAGCTATCTTTGATGAGGTCGGCGTTGACTACACCAAGGCGCTCAACGGAACGGTTAACGGCGGAGTATGCTTCAACAGAGAGCTCTTTAACCAAAAGGCAGAATGGGATCAGTATGAAAACGTTACATATGACCTTGACATCACTGCAAATGAGCTCGGTAGGCTAAAAACTTCGCTGAACGGAAATCTCAATAATTTCTCGCTGTTCAAGAACAGCTGCGCTACAGTTGCTCTCAGAGCATGGAACGCCGCAGTCGGAACAAGATACGGCATCGACACGGCATATAAGCTCAGCGCCGAGGGCAAGGGTATCTTCTCGATAGTTGACGCTCCCAAGGGAGTCAGGGACAGCATCGTTAAGAGACTTCCGGGATATTATCTCAACAACGCTCAAGGTGTTGAAGAACCCGGCGCCGGATATCAGGATGATACCGGATGGGTTTATGTCAGCGCTCCCAAGCAGGTGAGCCCCGTATCCTATAAATTCGCCGAAGGCTCGCTTGCTATCGACGAAGATATCACCGATATGCCGCTGCTTATCGCTGCTGCCGCAAAAGGTGAGGATAAAATAGTTTATAACAAAGATAAGCAGGAAATCGACGTAAAGGTTAATTCTTCCGAGGACGGCGACTACACTGTAATTGAGAGCGTTGAGCTCACAGTAAACGAAAAAACATACACTATTGACAGTGAGAATATCGAGAATTGCGAATTCTGGGTAAATCTTCCGCTCGAGAACCCGGATAATCTCGATTTTTACGCTGTTAACGACGCAGGAGAACCGATTGCTTCAGCATACGGCGGAGGAAACCTCAGCGTTTGCGTTAATTATCTGCCGCTTAAAATCAAGCCGTGCAGCGAAGAAATCAAAGAGTTTAACACGCTCAGTGTAATGATTTCAAATCAGGACGAAGTCAAAGCGGAAACCGAAGTATATACCAAAGACGGTCCGGTTAAAGAGGACGAAGAGGTTGCCCCCGGCACCACCGTGTATGTTAAATCCACGATGTCTCCGGACGAATATACTTATGTACTTGATGATCTTATCGTAAGCGGAGAATCAATTTTTAACAAAGAGCATTATGACGCCGATGAGGGTGCATATTTCTTCAGCAAGCCCGAGGGATACACCGATTTGTTCGTGAGTTATTCGGAAGCCGAAGTCAAAACCAAGGGACAGTCACCCGTTCAGTTAGGCGTCGGCGATGTTTTCAAAATCACCGACTATGTTGATCTCGAAATATACGGAATGTCAAAGCCCGAAATGCTTGAATGGAGCGTAGTTGACGGAGCAGACGATTTGTTTGCCGAAAGCGGCGACGATATTGAGGCAAAGAAGGAAGGCTCTGCTCACATCTGGGTTCACGCCAAGGGTAATGAAAACATCGGCGTTATGCTGATTGTTGAAGTTTTCGGCGATAAAAACGAAACAGCCGCAATTACATTCAGCGATGACATTAACGGTAAGCTTGAAATTGTTCAGGTCTCCGATGATAACAAAACAGCAATCCCCTACTCCGGATATCTCGTAAAGAAGAACACCGTCCTCGACATTAAGAATGTTTCGGACGACGGCAAAGCTATACTCTCCCTCACCGCTAACGATAAAAAGGTTGCACCGGGCGAAAAGCTTACAGTAAGCGAAAACACAGAGATTAAGGCTTCGTTCGCTGACGCTGAGATTCAGGGCGTTCCGAGAACAATCAAGCTTGACGAGGATACAAAGACATATCAGCTCAACGCAAAGATTGCTTACAAAGGTCTGAATTCACTCAAGCCGGTATATGACAGCAGCATAAGATACGAATCAGGCGACCCGCTCGTTACAGTTGATGAAAACGGTCTTATCACACTTGCCGGGGATATTCCCGAGGACGGAGCGGCTGTTATCGTAACCGCTTATGCAGGCTCAACAAATGACAAGGTAAGCGCTCAGACAAAGGTTATCGTTGGCGACTACAAGGGTGCCAAAATTGTCGGAAAGATGACAATTCACGCCCGCAGGATTTATTCCGGTGAATTGACGCCACACGGCTGCATAACCTTCACAACCTACGATGTTGTTGACTTGGATTCAAGCTACTATGAGTTCAACAAGCCAACGGAAAAATACACCGAGCTCATGCTCGATTATGAGAAGAATCCCGAAAAATATAAATCCGACCCTGCTCTCTATAATGATAACGAGCTGAACCTCGAGAACAGAGAAGAAACATACTTTGACACCGTTACAAAGAAACGCGAGTCCGAGCCTGAAACAATCAGCCTAAAAGCCGGAGAAAGCCTTTCGGTGTCTAACTACTGCTTCGCTCCCAACCACATTTATACACTTCTCGGAACACTTGAAGAAAGCACACTCTCCCAGATTCCGTCAACACAAGCGCTTATTCGTCAGTTGAGAAAGTATGCCGAGAGCGATGAGCTTGACGGCGTAGAAGCGTTTGACAGCTTCGTGGCGACTTTGGTTCAGATGTTCTCATATCAAATCGCGACGGGCAAAAACCCTGCCGACGGTCGCACCGCAGACGGCGGTCTGACAATTGACAGAGAGCTCTTCAATCAATTCAGAAGAGATGACTCCCAGTATCCGAACAATTATTACTCGGTTGAGATTACCGCAGACGAGCTTGCGGCATTCAAGTCTTATATCGCAAATCCCGAAAACAACTACTATTCGCTTTTCACAATGAACTGTGCGACAGGTGCTGTTGAAATCTGGAACAAAACCTTAGCCGACCGTCCGGAGCTCACAGTCAAGGGCAATTATTCGGGACTGTTCGTTGATCCCGAATCACTGTACTTTGAGTTAGGAGCTATGGGACTGAAAAAAGACATTGACGGCGAAGGCGGAAAAGACTTTTATCCCAGAAGCGTCCCCTACACCGACGAAGTCAGGAACGCGATTGCAAAAATAGATGGAATCGGCAAGGTTGAATTCACCGACGAATTCAAGGCAAGACTTGACGAGGCGCTCGAGGCTTACAACGCGCTGAACGACGTTCAGAAAAACAGAGTTCACAATTACAGCACACTGGAAAAAGCTGTTAAAGAATACAATAAGCCGGATGATTCCGAGAAAGCTGACTTTGATATTCAGAAAGTAATTGAAACAATCAAGGCGCTGTTCCCCAATTTGAAAGACGCCGGGAATTACGGTGAGCTTATTGAAGAAGCGTGGAAGAAAATCTCTGAGATTCAGTTTGACCCGAGCAGTATGATCGACGGAGCCAAGAGTTCTATTGAAGGTATCATCAATAAGATAAAAGAAGCGATGGGTTCTCTGTTCCCGGATTATGAAGAAGAACCCGAGCCTGAACCGACACCGTCTCAGCCGACAATAATCGCTCCTTCAAAGGTTAACTTCAGCAAGAGCCCTGATGTTAAATCCGCCCTGAACGCGCTGAAGAAAATCAAGTCCGACGCCGATCCCAAGGGCAGCAAGTTCAACAAGCTCAGAGCAAAGTCTACTAAGGTGACTGCAAAGACAGTAAAAGTAGTCTGGGGAAAGGTCAAGGGTGCAAAGAAATATATTGTTGTAGGCAATAAGTGCGGCAACAAGAACACTCTCAAGAAGCTCAAAACTACAACCGCAACAAGCTTCACACAAAAGAAGCTCAAAAAGAACACAAACTATAAGTATGTGGTTCTCGCTGTTAACTCCAAAAACAAAGTTATCACAGCTTCAAAGGTCGTTCATGTAGCCACAAAGGGCGGCAAGAAAACAAACTACAAGGGTATTGCAATCAAGCCGTACAAGAACACGGTTATCAAGAAAGGCAAGACCTTGACGCTCAAAATCGCAAAAAAGGTTAAGGATAACAAAAAGGGCACTGTTACAATTCACCGCTATATCAAGTATGAATCCGCTAACACAAAGATTGCCACTGTAACATCAAAGGGCAAAATCAAAGCTGTAAAGAAAGGCTCAACCTACATTTACGCTTACGCTCAGAACGGTGTTTACAAGAAAATCAAGGTAACAGTTAAATAAGAACATTTAAAAGGAGCCGTCAAGTGACGGCTCCTTTACATTATTTAGTTTAGCTATTCTTCAAGAAGAGCAAAAAGCTTGTTCTTGAAGGTATCGCTTTCTGTTTCTGTCGCGATGTAGAAGTTATAATTATCAAAAGTCACCTGAGTATCATAGGTAAAACTTTTTTTATAGAGTATAACCTCACCGTAGGCTTCATCGTTATTCGTAATTACGCTCGCGTGACATGACTCGGTCTTTTTGAGATAACCATCCCACAAGGCGCACGCAACGGCAACACCGTCGGGGCAATCGGCAAAGCTGTTTCCGCTTTCATCTTTATTAAACTCATACAGTGCTCTGAAGGATTTTGACACAAACTCGGAAAGTCCGCCTTTTTTCTCCAGAGCATCAAGGTCAGTCTTGGTGAATAGAGTGTTATTTGTCATCATATCTAGCCCGATTGCCGTAATCTCCACACCGGATTCAGTCAAAACCTTGTATGCCTCAGCGTCATGATAGACATTGAACTCAGCCACCGGAGTTGCGTTTCCCGAGCCAAACCCTGTCGTCCCCATTGACCAATACTTCTTGACTTGTTTCATTGTCTCCGGATCCCTGTCGAACGCAAGCGCAAGGTTTGTCGCGGGTCCGAGCTCGATAATCTCAACCTCACCCGGGTTAGCCTTGACAGTCTCCAAGATAAAATCAACTGCACTTTGCTTTTCAGCTTTTCTCTTGGGGTGAATCAGACCGGCGTCCCCCATTCCGTCCTTGCCGAAAACGCTGAAGGTCTCGCGCTTTTTTCCTGTATATGTTGCGGTTGCGCCTTTATAAACCGGAGCATCGCAGCCTGAAAGCTCCAACGTCATGAGCGCGTTGTCAACCGCTTGATTAATACTGACGTTGCCGGCACAAACAGTTACTCCGAGAATATCAACATTCTCCGCTTTTGCTGCCATTATCAGTCCTACAGCGTCATCTCCTGCCGTATCGGTATCAATTATTATCTTTCTTTTTTCCGAAGCTGTCTTTGCTTCTGTCACTGACGTGTCGGTTGTTGTATTATTCTGAGATTTTGTATTTGTACAGCCGACCGAAAAAACACATTACAAAACCAGTGACGTTGCAATTATTTTTTTAAACAATTCTTTTATCCCCTT
The DNA here is from genome assembly GCA_946184925.1 of uncultured Clostridia bacterium. Classification (GTDB taxonomy): domain Bacteria; phylum Bacillota; class Clostridia; order Oscillospirales; family Acutalibacteraceae; genus Ruminococcoides. The sequence continues at coordinate 19,013 of CAMHHL010000008.1, forward strand.
TATGGTAAAATTACGTTAGCACCGAAACTATGGTTTATTCTATCACAAAAGCCACACAACTACAATACATTTTATGTAAAAAGGCTGTCGCAAACGCGACAGCCTTAACAGTGCTTTTAACCTTGCGGATATTAAGCCAGCATAGCCTTTGTCTTGCTGAGGAATGAGAGATAAAGGAAATACTGAACGATGCTGATGATACCTGAAATAATAGCGATGATTGCGGCAGCAACTGTAACACCGGTGTTGGTAAAGATCATTGAAAGGATTTTTGCAATAACAACAAGCGCATAAGAAACAATGATAAGCATGTAGAGTGTAGCACCCTTGTTCTGAACGTCAACGTTGCCAACCTTATTAGCGAGGTTGATGCATCCCTGAATGACGAAGATTGTGATGAAGAGGTTAACTACATCGGAAACAATTGTAACGATTGTCTGGAAGGTGTTGTTGTTTGAGAAGAAGCCGCCGATGAAAGAAAGCACAATTCCTGCAATAATAAGGAAGAATGCGGTCTTGAATGAGGGCTCATCCTTTGAAGCCTTGTTAACACCGATAATCATGATGATAAAAGCGATGATAGCAAGAACGCCTGCGGCGAGAGCGAATACGAGAAGTCCGCCGCCGGAAACAGCTAAACCTGCTCCGCTTTTAGACTTGATGACAAAAAAGCCGAAAACAATCATAAGCGTGCTGCAGATTGAAGCGATAAGCGCCAGAATCTCGGCAGTAAAGATTTTCTTTACGCCTTCATAAGCATTTGTTAATTTCATTTCATTTTCTCCTTTAAAAAGATTTTTTAAACAACAAATTAATGCTGTTTTAAATGTGATAAGATTATGCGAAAACCAATCGCATACTCTTATTCGTAAAGTATTATAACAGATATTTGCGACATTTTCAAGTGTTTTATTGTATTAATATGTAAAAGCGCAAAAAGATTATTCAGAACCTTTGAGATCTTCGACCATATCAATCTTTTTGTTTCGCCGAGCGACCATCAGGCTGACAAGCAGCGATACGCCGAAGGTAAGCATAACCGAAACGCCATAGGTGAGCAAGCCGAGCATAAGCCTTGTCGAGGTTTTCATCGAGCATATCATCGGTGATTAACATTTTGCGAAGGCTTTCGTCAAAAAACTCTTTTGGTACGGTGGTTTTTTTGAGCTCCTTAATATAGGTATACTCAATCCTGTTACGCATCACGCTTCTCAGCTTCTTCGGAGAAATATATGCGTATCCAAAGGTGGTATAGTCCGGCATCAGCTGGTTTTTGTCGGCAACGCAAATCATATGCTCGCCGCTCGTGTATGTTCTTGTAACGTTTTCAAATTCTACAATAGCCATATGATTCTCCAATTCGGTTAGCTAACGCTAACTAACGCTTTCGAAATAAACGCTTGCGCCTTGAGCAACGCAAGCGAGTGGTTAGCTTGACCTAACTATATTATACAACATCAGTTATTTTTGTCAAGAAAGAATTGAAAACAATCAAAGCTGTTAAATATTTAAGAAATTATAATTCTAATATAGAATTATAACATGCTATCTTCGATGCTTTCTCATATATTCCGCAGTTCTGTGAAGAGTTTCGGCGTTATAAATCTGCTCAACATGACCTGCAAAGTCAAGTCCGTAGCGGTTTTGCATAGCGTCAAACTGAGCTTTTAGCTCCGCTTCACGGTTCAGGCGTGAGGTTTCGAGATAATCCTCGAGTGAAAGCTGACGTTCCGTTTCGTCAGAGAGATTGTATATACCTGCTCCGATGAGACGAATCGGGCGTTTTTCGACCTCGCGAAAAAGTAATGAAGCCTCGCGGAAGATGTCAAGCGCTGTATCGCACTGAACAGGACTTTTTGAGCGCGATATGCTTTTCATATCCGAAAAAGTGATTTTGAGCGAAACGCCGTTTCCATGAAGCCCATGACGCTTTGCTCTATGTTCAACGCAAAGTGAAATCAGAAACAACACATCCCCGAGCAGTACTTCGTCGAAAACATCCTGCTGAAAGGTCAGCTCGCGGCTGATTGATTTTGCATTCTGAGGCAAATACGGAGTGACCTTGCGGTTATCTATTCCGAAGGAGAGCTGAGCGAGCCACCTTCCCTGCTTGCCAAGCAGGCGAGCGACTTCGTCCTGCTTTTGTTGAATATCCCTGACGGTGTGAATCCCGGCAGCGTGAAGCTTTTCTGCGGTTTTTTCGCCGACGGTGTAAAGCTCGCGAACATCACGGTCAATCATCAATTCAACGAACGCTTTCTCGTCCGGAATCTCAAAATAACCGTCGGGCTTTTTCTCCTCACTGGCGGTTTTCGCGGCAGTTTTTGAATATGCGACACCAACGGAACAGGTCAGCCCGAGCTCAGCAAAAGTTCTGCGCTTGATTGTCCGGGCAATCTCACAAGCGCCGTCAAAGCTTCCTGCGCGTTCCGTAACATCGAGATATGCCTCATCAAGCGCTATCGCCTCGGACGCGGTTGCATAGGAATCCCATATTTCATGAAGCGCGGCGGAGACAGCCCTGTATTTCTCAAAATTCGGATGCATATAAATTCCGCCGGGGCAGCGCATATACGCCTCTTTGATATTCATTCCGGACCGAACACCGTATTTTCTGGCTTCGTAGCTGCATGTCGCGGCGACACCGCGCTCGTTCGGGAGCGAACCGATTATTAGCGGCTTTCCCCGCAGTGAGGGATTATCTCGTATCTCTACGGAAGCATAGAAAGCGTCCATATCAACGTGTATTATAATTTGATTCATACTTTCTCCTCCGTAAAAAAATTTTGGAATTATACCGCTCCCCTATTTTCCGGAAATTTTCAGAGTTCTGAGATATTCCTTCTGTTCGGGAGAAATTCTAAAGCTCTCTATGCTCTTCTGAATTGTTTTATTATGTGTCCAAGTATCAAGTTTTTTCTCTTTGAGAAATATAACAGCACTGTCGTACTGTTTTGCCAGCGCTGTCGCAAAATACCAAGCTATCATCATATTGATGTAGTATTCATCACTGCGGACGGATGCAACCATATTCAGATAGTCAGGGCTGAAAGCATCATCAAGGAAGTGTTCCATCAGCATTTTGATTCCGAAACGAACTGTATATGTATCGGGACTGTTTAACCAATCGCTGATGAACGGAAGCAGCTCTTCCGTATGCTTTTTGAACGCCTTTGGTGAAAGCTGATCGCAGGTCGCCCAATTGTCTATATATGGCAGAAACTCGTTGAGCCCGGCAATCGCCGTATCAAAGTCCTTAATAAGCGATATTATAAACGCGTGGAGTTGATTTTCATCAAAATACCGATGAGGAAGATCTGAAAGAAACGTATCAACATCATTCCTCTTTGACAGCTCCTTCGCAAAGGAACGCAGCTCAGGAGTGCGAACTCCGACAAAAGACGATTTTTCAACAGTCGGAATAAGCTTGCTCTGGAATTCAAGATACTGCACATCACGCAGCGCAAAAAGGCGGTCTCTGATTTCACTGATAATCATTTTATCCTCCGGTTATATTGATTTTTTTGACAGAATATATATAATTAGTGTATCAAAGAAACGAAAACAGGTGATGAAAATGAGCATAAACGAACATACCGGTCTCGCGGAGAGCTTCAAGTCTGCCGGCTTTTCAGCTCAGGAAACGACAGCCGTACTGACTGAAATCGCAAAAATGCGCGCCGAGGAAAAATCCTTCGCCGAAAAGCTGGAAAAGGACTGGTCGGCAGCTGTCCTAGCGTCGGAATGCTTCTATGCAATTCTCGGTCAGGTAAACGAAGTGTTCACAAAATATGTCAAAGCCATGTCAGACGAATCATTCGAACCAAAGCGTCACACATACACCGCCCTGAGCAGACTGCAAAGGCGTGCCGCTCAGCAATATATGGAGATAATCACGCTGGTCAAGAACGGTTTCTCCGACGGCGCGTTCGCAAGATGGCGCTCAATGTATGAGCTTTCGGTCATCAGCTCGTTTATACTGAAATATGGCGAAGCTGTCGCCGAAAAATTCATCGAAGCGTCGGAATCGCAGGACAGATACGACTGGGCGATGGCATGCGGCGAGTTTCCGGAGACAAAACGTCACGTAACCTTCGGCGATATACTGAAGCTATGCGACATGGACACCGAAGTATGGAGAGATAATTACACCGTAGCAAACCAGACGGTTCACGCGTCACCGCAAGGGACCTTCGGACGGTTGGGCACTCCGGACGGAGAAAAGTTAAACTCCGGACGAAGCGAATACGGTATAGCCGCTCCGGCGATCCAGAGTGCAAACACACTCGCGCTTGTATCATCAATGTTATTCTCGGTTTTCCCCGAAGAGGACACAATGGAGAAAATGTCGCTTGCCGTAAAATGGCTTGAACAGCTGATAGACATATATTCCGATACTCACGATAAGCTTTTCCCTGATGACGATAACTAGTTCAAATGAGCCGTCGCGTAAAGCGGCGGCTCGGTTGAATATATTGACTAAGTGTTTTCCGAGGTTGCCGGTTCAGGCGACCTCTTTTTTCCGTTGTATTTTAGGCAGAGCATTGTAAGGTCGTCAAAGCGCTCTGCTTCGCCGACGAAATCCGAAACGGAGTTCGCGACATTATTGATAATATCCTTGGGTGAAGCCGACGGGTTTATATTCAGCGCGGCAGTCATGCGCTCCGTTCCGAAGAGTTCTTCATTATTATTGTGAGCTTCGGGAATTCCGTCGGTATATACGAACAGAGACTCGCCTTCGCGAAGTGTAAACTCATAGTCGGAAAACTTAACACCTGAAATTCCGCCGAGAACAAAGCCGTGCCTGTCCTTGAGAACCTCAAACTCACCGTCAATCTTGCGAACCGCAGGATATTCGTGACCTGCGTTCGCCGCGATCACCTTACCCGAATCAATCTCCAGAATTCCAAGCCAAACGGTGACAAACATATCGGCAACGTTATTTGAACAGATTCTCTCGTTGACGAAGCTGAGAATTTCAGAAGGAGTTCCACCCATCATAGCCCTGTCGCTGATGAGGATTTTCGACGCCATCATAAAAAGCGCGGCAGGAATTCCCTTTCCCGAGACGTCAGCTATAACCATAGCAAGGTGATTGTCGTCAATCAGGAAAAAGTCATAGAAATCTCCGCCAACCTCGCGCGCCGTGTGCATTGCGGCGTATATATCGAACTCGTCATTATCGGGAAAAGCCGGGAAAATTGTCGGAACCATGCCCTGCTGAATCTGCGTTGCAGTGTTGAGCTCGCTTTTGGCGCTTGCCGACGCACGGGATATTTCAGCCTGCTCTATTACCATTTTGTGACCGTGCTTTGCAATAAGCACGGATATCATCGAAATAATTCCAAACACGAGCAGTCTCGGCAAAAATCCGTGAACCATTACTCTGAACACTATCGTTGCAAAATCGGTGTCAATCGCGGTAACGGTTGAACGAAGATTGTCGTGAATAATGAGCAGCGAACCCTCCGCAGGATTCGGATAAAAATTGAGGTCAATTACACCGTAGAATATTGTCGAAAACGACGCCAAAGCAAGCATGACAATCGAAATCAAGGCAATATTCAGCGTGAAGCCCTTGGAGAAATATCTGCTCGACAGGAGCACGGGCAGCACCATAATCAGGATTACGTTATGGTTAAGCACGCTGAAAAGCCGCGTGCACACCAGCAGGAACGCAATCACCATAACATATTTTAACCAACGCTTTTTGCCGTTGAATATTTTGTACAGAATATATGTTACGATAAGCTCCGCAAGTCCCTGAATCGAGAGAATATTCATCCGCGTCTTGTCGATTGTAAAGATACCGAACAGATTGAGAACCCACGAAACAGCAAGCACAACAGCGCTCGCCAGCAGTACATAAGAAACCAAGTCGTTGGACTGGATTTCATTCTGCTCAAATATTTCTTTAGTATCATCTGAACCGTAAACCGAAAAGACAGAGCGGATTTTTTTAGCTACTGCCATAACTCACCCCAGATGTTTTTTAATCTTAAGGATATTGCTGCCGTCCTTATACTCATAGTCGACCATATTCATCGACTTCTTGACAAGAAAGATTCCGAGACCGCCGATTTGTCTCTCCTCTGCGGAGAGCGTCGTGTCAGGATCGGCTGTTTCAAGCGGATTGAACGGCTTGCCGTTGTCGATAAATGTGATTATCACGGCAAGGGGGTCATCCTCAAGCTCGAAACGAACAGTAGCGTCGCCCTTGTTGGGGTTATACGCATATCTCGCTATGTTGCCGAAGAGTTCGTCAATCGCGATATCAATCTGCATCTGAGCTTTCATGGGGCAGCCGAGAGCTTCAAGCTCATCGTTGATAAAATCTGTAACTGTTTCTATATTTTCTATTGCAGCTTCAATAGTCAGTTCTTTCATTGAATCACCTAATCCTTTAAAAGCTTTCGCACAGCAATGACAGTCGCCGCTGTTGCCGCCGAAACAGCAAGCACATGGACAACCGCCTTTCGGACAAACGGAACATTGAAGTCAAGTCCCGAGGAAGAAGCATTAAGCATATGGCGCAGTATCGGCGAAAGATGCTTGCGGTGCACGCTGTGGACATCATCCACCATACGCAGCTTCATAGAAAGAATCATCGTTTTCCTATTCGAGCAGTCATATTCATCCCAGTTCAAATTCGGGAGCGACGGATTTCCGGTCTTGGCGAAATTAGCCCACATACTCATAACGGCTGCCGAAAGATTTTTGTTGGCAGGTTTTCCGGTATAAATAGCCTCATTCGTGTTTCCGAAAACATAAGCAAGCTCGACCGCGTGACAAGCTCCCCTGAACGGGATTGAGCTCGGCTCGGTCCAATAGTACATAAAGACCTTTCCGCCGTTTCTGCTGTGATACTCAGCCTGCTTGATGGCAGGGAGTCTGAACATAATCTCGTTATAAAATTCGGTTATCTTCCAGATGCTGTGCCCCTTGAGCCCCGACATAAAATGATGAACCCTGCGCCTGTCAATCTTAGTAAGGAGGCGAATGTCATTCTCATACTTCACCGGCATACTGAATCTGTACGGAACGATTCCGCCCAGTTCGCCTACCCAATAGTTAAGCTCGTTGGCATTTGTACCAATCAGCATATCAACATCGACGGTGTAGCCTTCTTCATACGGAGCATAGGGATCAAGCGGAATCAGCTTGCCGTCGCGCTGCGGGAAATTGTTATCGAGGTTTAACTTCTTGTTCAGAGCGATTATTTCGTTGGTGCTGAGTTTCATCAAATCGTTGATGTGACGAACTCCTGTACCTTCAATCAGCTTTCTTGTATACTCGCGGCACTCAGCCTTTGATGAAGTGAGCGCGACGGAGCCGCTCTGCGCGATAACACGCCTGAACAGTCCTTTTGCCTCCGGGATAATCGGCAGAAGCGACACGCTGCCGCCGCCTGCCGACTCGCCGAAAATCGTTACGTTATCGGGATTTCCGCCGAAAGCTTGAATATTTTTCTTTATCCAGCGCAGAGCTTCAATCTGGTCGAGCAGACCGAGGTTGGGAGCGTCGGGATAGTCCTCGCCGCCGGGAATATAGCTCAAATCGACAAAGCCGAGAAGCCCGACACGATAACCTACGGTAACAAGAATGATATCGGGATGCGCGCTGACAAAGTTGTGCCCGTTATACAGAGGGTCAGCGGTGCCGCCCCAACCGTAGGAACCGCCGTGAAAGAAAACCATGACGGTTTTGTCGGCGTCCGGACATGTCTCGTTTAGCCAAATGTTAAGATAAAGGCAATCCTCTCCCTGGGGATAATAAGAAGCCTTCTCGGACTCCCATTCTGTCTGAACAGGAGATTTACCGTTATAATACGCTTCAAAGACCTCATCGCAGTTATCCGGCGGAACCGGGCGCTTCCAGCGCAGGGAGCCTACCGGCTGTTTCGCAAAGGGAACGCCTCGAAAGGAAATGATATTATTCCTGCGCTTACCGACGAAAGTACCGTTGAGACATTTTGCGGAGAGCTCAGCCTCGTATTCGCCGGTAATTTTATTGTTGACGCCGTAGCTTTTTTGAATCTCTGTCTTTGATGTACTCATTTCTTTCTCCTGAAAATACCCTTTACCGTCTCGAAGAAGTTCTTCTTGTCGGTGAGCTTCTTTCTGAGCTCGCCGATTGTAACATCCTTCTGAGAGTTGTGAGTTACAAGAGACTGAGCGGTATTTACGAAGAGATCACGGAATTTCTCCATGCTTGAATCCTCATAGCGGCTTGCGGCATAGTCCATCATCAGGACGAGACCATCAGCGCCGTCGAGAATTTCCATATCAATAATTGTCTGGGAAGCAGCCTGATTCTGCCTGATGTCGATTGTCTCAACACTGAGCTCCTCAAGTCCGCCCATATCACGGATATCCTGCTGATAGAGCAGATATGCGGTGTCGTCGTTGACAACCTCTCTGTCCTTCTCAACATAAGGATAACAGCTGTGCTCAATGCCCTTCTGAACCTGATTGTGAACATCGGCAAAAGCCTCGCGCAAGGTCATATCGTCTCTGAACCTGATACCGACAGGAAGGTCGCGGAAGAGAAGTCCTACCGACGACATGCTGAGCATATCCTCTCTGCCGTTATAAATCCAGGACAGCTTAATATCATTCTTATGGTTATATACAGCGATTGCAAGCGCAAGAGCGGTAATAAAGAACTCGTTACGGCTGATTCTGTACTGTTTTTCCATAGCCTTCATTTGGGGCTGTTCAATACCGATGGGCGCAAACACCTCGCCCATCTCATTCTCGCGAGACTCGTGGTCGGTTTTCGGATAGCTTGACCATTCGATTCCGTCGTAGGTTTCTTCGAAATACTTCTTGCTCTCCTCATAGAAGTCGCTGTGCTCAGCGTCCTCACGGTTTTGAAGCATAAGATAATAGTAATCCGGGTCGGGGAGCATTCCCATATACAGCTTTCCGACGTTACCCATAAACAGCTTGAGCGATGTGCCGTCAAAGAGTGTGTGATGAATATCAAAGAAGATGTAGCCGTTCTTCTCTGTCTCGAACACACGACAGCGATAAAGGCTTCCGTCAATAATCTTAAACGGCTGAACAAGAGTATCCTTTATGCAGTCGAACTCGAATTCGGTCATCTTCTCAACATGTATATCACGGAGAGTTTCGGGAGAATACTTCTGAACGATATCGCCGTCATCATTGAATTTAAATGTAGTAAGAATCGCAGGATGATGCTTGATAGCGGTTTTCATTGCATCGGCGAGTTTTTCGAGATCAAAGGTTTCCTTATCAACCTTCATCATCGAGAAAAGATTATACATGGTGGACTTGGGAGTATAGAGCTGATAGTCAACCATATAAAGCTGCTCGGTTGTGAGCGGATGCTCGGACTTCATCGCGCGAGCATTCTTGATTTCGGGGGATTCACCGTCGTCATTTGCGTGAGCCTCTTCATAGAGCACTGCAATCTTGGCGGCAGTTCTGCCACGGAAAATCTCACCGGAATTGAGTCCGGGAAGCCCGCTTTCTACAATGAGCTGAATAGAGGTGAGCGAATCACCGCCGAGCTCATAGAAATCGTCGTTGATACCTACCTGTTCAAGCTTCAGAACCTTCTCCATTGCTAAGCAAAGCTTCTCCTCGGTCTCGTTGGTAGGAGCGGCGTACTCGGTTCTGAAATCCTTGGTGTCGGGCTCAGGCAGAGCCTTTCTGTCCATTTTACCGTTGGGTTTCAGCGGAACCTTGTCAATCTTGATATAAAACGCCGGAATCATATAATACGGCAGACGCTTTGAGAGTTCTTCACGCATCCTGTCCGGATCAACATCAACATCGGCAGTATAGTAAGCGCAGAGATAGCTCTTGCCGTTGTTATCAAAGCCCTTTGCGGCAGCCCAGTCAATGCCGAGAACCTGCTTTACGGAGGCTTCAATCTCGGCAGGCTCAATACGGTTGCCGTTAATCTTTATCATATCGTTGGAGCGACCGAGGAGGAGATAATCTCCGTTCTCGTTCTTGCGCGCAAGGTCGCCGGTATGATAAATGCCGTCGGTGAACGCCTTCTCGGTTTCTTCGGGAAGGTTGATATATCCGCGGACGAAGGGATTCTCGAAGCAGAGTTCGCCTGTTTCGCCCTCATCGACCTCATTGCCGTCCTCATCAAGAAGGAGGATTCTGGTATCAATCTCCGGCTTACCTACCGGGCAGGTGTCATAAGCCTTATCAATCTTGAATACGCCGACAGCAAAACCGCTTTCAGACGCAGCGTAGATATTGATGAGGTCAAGATTCTTATTATAGATATTATTCGCAGGCTCACTTCCGACGAAGAGCATTCTGAGGAAGGGGCCGGTCTGGTTGCCGAGCATACGTACATATGACGGCGTAAGGAATGTGATTGAAATACGCTTCTCAATAAAGAATTTCTTGAGAGCGAGCGGATTCTTGATTGTGGCATAGCCGACAACGAACATCTTACCGCCGCAGATACTGAGCATCTCAAGAATTACAATAACCGACGCGACAAAGTTCATCGGAGCCAGAAGCGCAACTCTGTCCTTACCGTTGAACGGAATCTCTCCGTTAAGGCGGACAGATTCAATCGCCCTTGTGAGGTTGCCGTACTCATGAAGCACGCCCTTGGGGTTGCCTGTAGTACCTGAGGTGTAAATTGCATAAGCGGCGTCGTGCTCGTCAGCCTGCTCAAAGCCGGCAAGCGGCTCCGTCTGCATAACATCGTCCCAGTTTGCGCCGCAAATCTCAGCCTTGCAGCCGCAGTCCTTGCGAATAAACTCAATTCTCTCGGGGGCGTAGGTATCCTCAACCAGCGCCCAAGCCGCTCCTGCCTTCCATACGCCAATCATAGCGATAATCGGCATAATGCCGCGCGGCAGGTTAATCAGCACAAAATCCTCTCTGCCGATTCCTTGATTTTTCAAATAAGCATATACGCGTCCGCTGAGGTCATCGAGCCTTGAATAAGTTATACCTTTGGTATGAGCCTCATCATAGAGCACGGTGGCGTTGGGCTTCTCATGCGTATACTGCTTAAGCATTTCCAATACTGTCATGTTCGCTCCTTATTCTACTGTAAGAATGTCGGAAAAACCTGTAACTTCAAAGATGTCACGGACAGTCTCATTAACACCGATAAGCTTCATTGAACCCTGCTTGTTCATCGTCTTCTGGAGTGAAAGAAGTACTCTCAGACCTGCGGAAGAGATGTAATTGAGCTCAGAGAAATCGAGAACGAGTTCTGTTACTCCGTCGAGCTCCGCCTTTGTCTTCTGCTCAAATTCGGGAGCTGTCGCGGTGTCGATTCTGCCCTCAACATTTACTGTGAGTTTTGTTGAGTCCTTGTGTGTTTTGATTGTCATAATAATGTCTCCTTTTATTATATATTATTATTTATAACTGAATTGTAAGGTTATTGAGTTCCATGGTACTGAGATAACTGACCTTTTTCGCCATTCCGCAGACCATTCTGATTCCGATGTTGGAGGTCGGGTCGTCACTCTCATGGAGCTTTATCCATTCTGTAGGGTCAAACTGCTTGCAGTCGTCTCGGAAACGAATCGTCCAGCCGTCGGAAAGCTTCATTACACGAATGTCTATACTGTATTTTTTGCCGTCCTTAAAGCCGTATTCAACAATATTGTTGCTGAGTTCCTCGACAAACAAAGCAGTCAGAGTTGAAATCTTGTTGCCGGCATTATGTCTTAGGCAAAATTCGCTGACAGCCTCGGAAGCGGGAATAATATCGTTTTCTTCCGAAATGGTTGTTTCAAACAAATCCTCTTCAGGAACACCGAAGGGCTCCTTGAGGAAAAGAAAGTCTGAGAAACGGAACGGAAAACCCCGCTTTTGGATTGCCGCAAATACGATAATGCAAAGCAGCGTCGCAACCTCGGCAACTATATACGCAATCCATACAGCGTCGGCGTCCATAGCTCCCGAAAGTAAAAGCGCAGGGAGGACAAGGAACACAAAGCTCTGCAGGAAGCAGAAAATGTTTGAGATCGTCATTCTTCTCATTCCCTGAGTATAGTTGACAAATACATTATTTAAGCCGTAGAGGACGATACTGAGCGCATAGAAACGCAGACCTCGGGAAGCAAGCTCGACCATCTGTTTTCCGTCAGCCGAGCCGAACACTCCGGCGATAAAGTCCGCGCAAACGAACACAATCACTGCGAGAATCAAGCCGACTACCAGGGCAGTTTTTACCGCGGTTTTCACGAGCGCTTCGGCAGCGCTTCTGTCCTGCTCGCCGAGTATCATCCCGGCAATCATCGCCGCCGTAAGCCCAACGCCAATCATTGTTGACGAGGTGAAGTTATAAACAGTATTAAGTACTCCGAGAGCCGCGACAGCAGTTGCCGAAAGGACAGTTCCTGCCATAATATTGTTCAGAACGCCGTTGCGGAGCATTGCCGAAACTGAGCCCACCGCGGACGCAGAACCGATGGAAAGAATATCGCCGAGATCCCTGAGCTTCAGACCCTTGGGCGAAAATCTAAAGATGATATCCTTCTTTCTGAAATGAAGAAGCATAATCACGAGCGCAACGAAATAGCTGATTGAGGTAGCGAGCCCCATTCCGAGCATTCCGCCGTGGATAACAAGAGCATTGAGCAAATCGCCGGCAACATCAAGAAGCGTCATAACAACAACAGCTACGATAACACGGTTGGGGTCGCCGTCGAGCCTCATTAGAGAATTAAACTCAAAGAGAAGCAAAACGGACGGGAACGCAAAAACCATTCCGAGCAGATAGTCTGACGCAAGCGGAAGAAGGTGAGCGGACTTTCCCCTTGCGCCGAGGAGCACGCAGATGTTACCTCTGAACAGGAGAATAACCGCCATCATAACAACAGCTATAATCGCCGTAATAACCATACACATCGAAAAAGCCCTTCTGGCTCTGTCGGCTTTTCCTGCGCCGAGATGCTGAGCACAAACAACCTGTGCGCCGGCGGCGAGAATACCGCTGAATGCGGTCGCCAGGTTAATAACGGGAGTGACAAGACCATACGCAGCCATGCTGTCTGTTCCGAGAAAACGACCGATAACTATTCCGTCGATGACTACGCCTATCATAGTCGCAACCGCTGCGGCGATAATACTTACTACCGATTTCTTGAAAAGCTTGCTGATAATCATGCCTTTACTTTTCATTTTTCCACTGCCTTTATTCTATAATATACTATTATAATATATCATTTTTCACCTAAAAACGCAAGGAAATATAATAAATAAAATAAAAAGTGAACAAAAAGACGTATATGTTCACTGCCCGAACGAGATGATATATGCTCTAATGTCGAATTTTGAATTTTTTTGACATTTCAGAATGACTTTTGTAATATAATGTGTTATAATAAATGAAATATATTCTAAAACAGATTAAATTAAGGCACGGGAAAGCCATTGAACGATTATTACTCCAAAAAATATAACTTCGACGAAACTGAGTCCGAGAGACAATCCTCCGCCCAAAAGCGAGAGGATTTAAAAGTGCGTCGTGAAAGATATACCGCCGAACGCGCCAAGCGCCGCCAAAGGGCTGTATTTCTCAGGAGAACGGCAATAATCGCAGTATGCGCTGTAATAGTTCTTTCGGTAGTTTCTCTCGTTTGGTTTATTACGGCTCAGATTATAAGAGGAAGCGAGTTCAGATATTCGCGCGGCGTGAAAATCTCCGGAATGGATATCGGAGACAAAACGCATGACGAAGCCCTCGTATTCCTGAAAGAAAACGCCGAAAAAGCCGTAAGGGACTTTTCGCTTAAAGTGAACGCCGGCAGCGAAAACAGTTCCTACGGCAAGAAGGACTTCAAGTATGATTTTGACTTTGACGAAGCGCTCTCTCAGGCGCAGGCTTACAGCGAGCAGGAGCAGTCGGATAACCCCGAACCCGGCTTTGATAAAAATGCGTCCGAGTTTAAGCTTGCCTACAATGTCAACTCCGCTTCACTGAGAGAGAACGTCGTAATGCTTGCAAAAAAGGTACGCAAGGAACCGGTCAACGCGAAAATATCCAAATTCGAGCCTTTCGCGTATGAACGTTTCACATATCAAGACGGAAAGAACGGCGTGAGCCTTGACGAAAAGCTGTTCACTAAAGAGCTGAGAGCATTTTTGAATTCAGATAAATCCGAAGGCACAATCAAGGCTGAAACAAACACACTTGAACCGGATATCACAACCGAAAAGCTGAGAAATGAAATCGTCGGACTGTCAACGTTCACCTCGGTTTCAAATAATACCGATGACGGAAACACGAACATGCGGCTTGCGATGGAAGCCTGCAACGGTTCAATAATTGAGCCGGGCGCCGTATGGTCGTTTAACGAATGCACCGGAGACACAACCAAGGAAGAAAACGGATATAAAATCGCAACCGTAATCTCAAATCAGCGGCTGGAGCAGGGCGTCGGCGGCGGAATTTGTCAGGCGAGCACTACAATATTCAACGCCGCAATGTTAGCGAATATGGCGGTTATGGTGAGATACAACCATTATTGGACTGCGTCGTATGCCTACCCGGGAGAGGACGCGACCGTTGATTATCCCGGACTTGACCTGAAACTCAAGAACACGACGGATTATCAGATGTTTATGGAATGTAAGATGGAGGGCGTTACACTCACCGTCAACATTTACGGATATCAGGATCCGAGTTACGACAATATCAAAATCGCGACCGAAAACTACGATATTGTCGAAGGGCAACAGTACAGCACACGAACGACGAGAGTGCTTTATCTTAACCATGAGATTGTTAGAAGCGAGGAAATTTGCACATCAACCTACAGTCTCACCGACGACTACAGCGTAAAGCCTGCCGACAGCGGAACATTCAGAATGACAACGGACGGTTATGTTCAATATGAGGTTGACGAAACCGAGCCCGAACAATATGACGCAACCGAAAGTACGGACAGCTACGAGGAATATACAGAAAGCGCTGATGAAACAATAGGGTTTGAAGAGACTGAACCCGAACCGATATATGAAGAAGAAACATATCAGCAATCAGAATAACAAGAAATGCACGCTTTGCGCGCATACAGTTTCCTATAGAGTAAACAAAGGAGCATTTCCGTGCGGAAATGCTCCTATTTAATGCTTTTTAATGCTTTTCGGGTTTTGTATACTTAGCTGATCCAAAGCCAAGAATTAAAGAGAACAAGCCGGGAATGAAGAACAATCCGATTTTGAAGCCTGTTCCCTTGCCGAAACAATTGCCCAGATGATGAACACGAAGAACCAGTCCGATGAAAGTAATAACAGCTATTATCACTGCTACAACAAACTTAACGTTCTCATCAAAACCGTCCTCAAACAAATCGAGGACAAATTCTGTCGCTATAGCGCAAAGGTCAAGAATCAGCCAGATGTGACGCATTCCAATCACGCGGTGCTCCACAAAAAGACTGTAAATCGGAATCAGAGATTTCCAGCCCTTCTCCCCCGCCTTTTTGAAAATTCGCCAATCACCTATAATAGTCAAAATATAATTATCTGCCGCTAAAAACAAACAGATGATAAATAAAACCAGATAAAAAATATCCATCTCTATTATCTTCCTTATTCTTTCTCAAATACTATTGCCTGCATACCCATATCCTCGTAGCAGCTCTCGGAATCCTCTCTCGAGAAATGTCCGATATTGCCTGCTACGGAATCGGTGAAGATGAAATCCTTCTTATCATAGCCTATAAGACCGAGACAGTGCTCGTTCTTAGGCCAGCTGAAGGTGTCGCCGATTTTATGAGTTGCGTTTTCATCGACATAATCGACAATCCATGTGACATATTCTTCGGGCTTCTCCATATATGCGTTGCCCCAAATCATTACCGGGTTGTCTTTTGAAACGTATTTTTTGCAGAGTTCATCGAGCGTCATACCGTCGACGCGCTTTGCTCTGAGTTTAATATTTTTTGCTTTGAGATATTTGTTGATTGAGGTCTCCATAGCGGTGGAATATATGCCGTAGCCTTCCTTTATATCACCGGCAAACGCGGAGCGGAGATCGGGACCGTGGCGAGCCCAGTCCTCGCCGTAATAGGAAATCGGTTGTTTTATGAGATAGTTCTCGGCAAAATCGACCTCGTCAAAATTCACTCCGTAATGAGTGAGAACCGACTTGCACGCGAAGGTCTCGCAGCCTGCCCAAAGGTCGGTCATACCCTGTGCCGTAACAGTCATACCCTTAATCTCATATGACTCGGGGTATTTTGAAGTTGTGATTTTTTTAATTTTGGTTGAGCCGGGCTGACACGCGCACCCTCTTATCAACAATATTATGCATAACAACAAAAGTGCCGGAACACTGAGTATAACGCCTCGCCGGATATAGAGACGGATTTTACGCCGGCGGAGATACTCCTCGCGGCTCATTCTTCTTCCTGACATAAGAACCTCTTTAAACGAATTAGGACAATACAAATAGGGCGGTAGCTCCGCCCTATTATTAATATACTATTACGGGCATTCCGACATAGCCCTTGGCGTAAACCTTCTTAACAGCATCAATCGGAGTGTTGACGCAGCCGTGAGAGCCGTTACCTCTATAGATTGTGCCGCCGTAGTTGGAGCGCCATGTGCTGTCGTGGATTCCCTGACCGTCGCTCGTAAATCCGAGCCAATAATTAACGGTAACATCCCACGAATCACCTCTGAGCCTTGCGGGCGAGGATCTGCTGATAACCTTGTGATGACCTTTTGTAGTGTCATGACCGCCGGGATTGCCGGTAACTACAGAAGTCTTAACATAAAGCTTGTTATCGACATACATCATCAAAGTCTGCTTTTCGATGCAAATCTGAACCCAAGTACCTCTCAGACCGCCGGGGACGGTCGGAACCTTCACGGTTGTGTATCCCTTGACGCTCTTAAACGGGCTTTTGTAGGTCTTGCCGTTGGTTTCTCTGATTGCTCTGACAGAGTAGACATATTCGCTTCCTGTCTTGAGCTTTTTGTCGGAGAACTTGTTTTTCTCTACGGTTTTGATGAGCTTTTTGTTTCTGTAAACCTCATATTTATCGACAAACTTGTTCTCCTTCCACGAAATACGGAGGGAATTAAGAAGCGATTTGCTGTTTACAAGCTTTTCCGGAGCGGAAAGCTTTGTCATACCGCGAGCGGCAACGCCGTCGCCCACCTGAGTGATGGTCTGACCATCGCGCTTAGCGGAGACAAGATATCTGTAAATTGCGCCTGATGAAAGCTTTTTGTCAACATATTCATCTACGAGATTGTTGACCTCGGAAACGGTTTTATACTCGCTGAATGTACCGTCGGGCTGTTCGTCGGAGCGCTGAATAACATATCCTGTCGCTCTCGGATTTTGAGTCCAGTTAAGCTTGAGCGAATGTGTTTTCCTCTCGGAGAGCGCAAACTCATCAACTTGCTCGGGCTTAGTCATGGCTGATGTTGTAACCTCCGGACTGCGAACGGAATAATCATCGAGAATACCGCAGGCATAAATCTTATAGTTATAGGCTGTAGCCTGACTGAGACCCTTGTCTGTAAAGCTGTTAACAGAAACAGTAGCACGCTTTTTATAAGCGGACATTGTGCCGTCGGGCTTTTCATCGGAACGATAAATAGCAAACTCTGTTGTTGATTCATCCTTATCCCATGAGAGCGAGATTGTATTGGTGCCGGATGACGCCACCTTAAAGCCGGAAACCGGGTCTACCTTGTAGGGCTTAACCGAAACAGGCTTTCCGAAGGTTACTCCGGCAGCCGCAATTCCGACAAATGAAGCTATCATCAAAAGAACTACAACAAGAAAAGAAATCTTGCCGAATTTATGTACACCGCGTTCCGCGGAGCCCTTACGCTCTTCGACCTTGACCTGACGGACATTTTCGGAATGAGCGGCGTGAGCAAGTGCGGAAGAATATGTATTATTAGCGGATTTAAAATGTTTCGCGTTCTGTGCGTGTTTCATATATCCACTTCCCCTATTTACATTATTGCTCTATAATTTTAAATAATCGGAGTTCTTTTGTCAATATGAAAAACCAAAAAGCAAATTTTATAAAACGCAGTTTTTTTGTGACAATTGACAGAGGTTTTAAAAATTTTTTGGCATTTTCACCAAAAAACAACCTGTAGTGGATAAAGCTGCATAAAAGCACAAGATATTTGAACTTCAAAAGCTAAAGGTAAAAGAAAAGGTGCCGCGATTGCAGCACCTTTTACGATTTAATTATTCAGCTTCCTTTACGACTTCAACCTTGTCGGCAGGAACCATAAGCTTGCGTGCTCCGATATCGTCAACCTTGAGGATACCTGTCAAGGTAACCTTTGCGTCATCGGCGGGATAATCATCAGGGAAGTTGCCCCCGATAAGCTCCCATGAACAGCCTCTGCCGTTACCGTCCTTATCCTCTTCAAGAATAGTGCAGTTGCTATTTCTGTGCTCGCTTTTGCCGGTAATCTTGATGATTTTGTCATCATATTTGTTCTCGCCCCAGCCTTCAAGGAATTCAACCATAGCGTCAAAGTCGCCGTCCTCGATTGTGAGGTCAACCTTTGAAAAATCAACGTTGCTGAAATCGGAAGAATCCGCAGCAGCTGTTGTCTCTTCAACCTTGCTTGAAGTTGAAGCGGTGTCGTCAGCTTTCTTCTCTCCGCCGCCGCAGGAAGCGAAAAGACTAACGCTGAGCGCGAGCACCATTGCAAGCGCCAATACTGATAATAATTTTTTCATAATAGTCCTCCTATAAAAATATATTTACGGCATAGCCGCAGTTTACGTATTTTTGCCGTAGCTCTCGAGGAACGAACGGGTTTCTCCGCCGGTTTTGATTCCGGGGAATGTGTCAACATGTACATTATGCAGACTGTTGAAAATACTCTTTTCGATGTTAGGATTGGATTTTTTGAGCTCTTTAATCAAGAGCTTAATCTCCTGACGCTTGCTCTCGCCTATTCCGTTCGGGTCGGCGGCGCTGCGCTCGGTCACGCGGCAGGCGCAGTTGAGGAACTCGAGATTGTTATAGTTCTTCCACGCAATGATGTCGTCCTCGCGGATTTTGTACATCGGGCGAATGAGCTCCATTCCCTCGTAGTTCTTGCTTCTGAGCTTTGGAATCATACCTTGGAGCTGAGCGCCGTAGAACATCGACATTACAGTGGTTTCAATAACATCGGAGAAGTGATGACCGAGAGCGATTTTGTTGCAGCCTAAAGCAGAAGCATTCTTGTAGAGGTAGCCGCGGCGCATACGCGCGCAGAGATAGCAGGGGTATTTTTCGGCGTTATCAGCAATCTCAAAAATATCGGTCTCGAAGATATTGAGCGGTATGCCGAGCAGCGAAGCGTTATTCTCAATCTTGGCTCGGTTTTCGGGAGTATAGCCGGGATCCATCGCGAGAAATACAACCTCAAACGGAAAGTCGGAATGGCGCTGCAAAAGCTGCATTAGCTTTGCGAGGAGCATACTGTCCTTTCCGCCGGAAATGCAGACGGCAATCCTGTCGCCTTCCGCAATGAGCTCATATTCCTTGACCGCTGAGATGAACTTTGTCCAAATTCTCTTGCGATATGTTTTTGTGATACTTCGCTCAACCTGAGCGGCAAAATCCGTCGAAGCGTTATCCATATTATCCCCCTGTCTCGTATATTTTAGCAGAACAGAGTGTATATTGCAATAATAATTATGCATTAAAATCCAATATTTGTCACTGTCATTTGTGACAGTAATGAGAATATATTTCTAATACGGAAAAAAGCCAACCCGACCGGATTGGCTTAACTATCTGCAAACAAGATGTCATTATTTGGTGCATTTGCCGGCAAGCTTCATGAGCTTGTCGCGATTTATGTAGGCAATGCAGCCTGCTGCCGCGACAGTACCGATAACCGCAACACGTCTCACTTTTTTAATTGCGCGGCGTCTAAGCTCCTTTTTGACTTCTCTTCTGACGGTTTCCTTGATTGACTCGGCAATGGCGTGTTTTACCTCGGAAGCCTCAGACTTTACGACATTCTTTACTGCTTCGTTCATAATTCAATACCTTTCCGCCCACAACGGGTAATTTTATCAATCATTCCCGCAGTGGGCAACACTGAATGATTGAGAGAAGATTATTTTTCGTTAGGTTTATAATACTCAGCAACCATCTTTTGAAGGTCTTCAACAGTATATCTGAGGCGTCGCGCCTCCTCAAGAGCCGCCTTGATGTAACGTTCCTTATAGGTACTGCGGCGCTCCTTGATGAGCTTATCGACTGCACCCTCTGCAACGAACATTCCGATTCCGCGCTTTTTGAAAACAATCCCCTCGGAAACAAGCACGTTTATTCCCTTGTTGACAGTGGCTATGTTTATGTCGTTATCCTTGGCAATCTGGGTTGTTGAGGCAATCTGCTCGCCTTCCCTGACATCGCCGGAAAGAATATGATCCTTTATCCCCTCGGCAATGCGGGCAAAAATCGGAATATTTTCATTTATAACGTTCATGGGCTCCTCCTGAAAATCGGTTAAATAGTTAAATGCTTAACTTAACTATTATTATATTACTAAAGCAATGAAAAGTCAAGCAATACCGAATAATCATCAGGTGAAATAAAATAACCTCAGCCCTTATAATAAATCGCGAGAACAGTCAGGTCATCCGACTGCGGAGCGGAGCCGGTGAACTTGAGAACATCCTTCTTGACTGCGGTGCACATTTCCTCCGAGTTTTTAAAATTACCGCGCGAAACAGCCTTGAGAAGTCTGTCTTCGCCATAGAGCTCCTCAGCGGTGTTTTGCGCCTCGGTGACGCCGTCGGTATAGAGGAAAACAGCGTCTCCTTTGTCGAGCTTGAGCTCGTGCTTGCGATACTGCATACCCTCCATCGCGCCGAGCGAAAGATTAGGCTTGCAAACAGCGTAGGAACAATCGCCGTCGCTCTTGCGGATAATGGGATGGCAGTGACCTGCGTTCGAGAAGTCGATCTCGCCTGTGTCCGTGTTGAGAATACCAAGCCAGAGTGTGACGAACATATCCTCATTGTTACCCTCGCAGAGTATGCTGTTCGCAATGTTCATAACCTCATTTACCTCTCTGCGCGACTGGGCAAGAGATTTGACAACAGCCTTTGCCTTCATCATAAACAGCGCGGCAGGAATCCCCTTGTCGGAAACATCAGCCATTATAAAAGCGAGCTTGTTTTCGTCTATGAAGAAGAAATCGTAGAAATCTCCGCCGACCATTTTTGCGGTTGTCATTGAGGCAAAGATGTCGATATCTGTTCTGTCGGGGAACGCTGGGAATTCATTCGGAAGCGCGGAAAGCTGAATTGAGCTTGCAAACTTGAGTTCTCTGTCAAGGCGTGCAGCCTCGCGCGCGATATATTCCTTCAATGTGTCGACTGTTGAATTTATGTCGTCGGAAAGCTGTGAGAACTCTATGTTGCCTCGGACATCTATGACGGTGTCAAGGTTTCCGGCGGTAATTTCGGCAAGCCCGTCGTTCACCTTGCGTATATTATCAACGATAAGCTTTCTGCTTAGATCATTTACTCGGAAGAACATCACAACAAGCAGCAAAAGAACAAGCACGCTGATGATGCTCAGAATGATATACCATCTTGAAAAGCTCTCTGACGTTGGAACAGCGCTGAAGAAATATATTTCCTCGGAAATGACGCACATCATATAATACTCTTCGCCGTTAATCGTTGCGGTAAACACCTTGTCGGGTTCTACCTCCGATAATGAGGCAACTCCGAAATCCTCAGTGGTTTTATAGTTTGAGTTGTGAGGTGCGCTGAGGATTTTTCCTTTGTTGTCACAAACAATGCAAAAGCCGCTCTCACCCACCAGCGTAAATTTTGTACTGTCGGTAACGAACATTACAAGAGATTGATAGTATGATTCAAAGCTGACGCCGACAACAACAAAATCGCCGTTTTCAAGCGGAATTCCGGCATAGCTATACAAATCGTCTCCGAGAAGCTTATCTTTGAAGAAATCTGTTTTCACATAATCCTTCTCCTTATTCAGAAGCTTGCCGAACACGGATGTGTTTTCATTACCGAGAATATTTAAGCCGATGCATTTTTTCTCGCTCGAGCAAACAACCTTGCCGTTTGAATCGACAACATCGACAACAGCGGTGGAAAGATTTTTAGTCGCTTCCTTCAGGGACGAAACTGTAATTTGGTCGGCGGTATTGATATCTTCGGCAATAATCTCAGCTCTTATTCGCATGACAGAATCAATATTATAGCTGATTCCGTCGGTGATGCGATTGATTTGCTTTTTGAGCATTGACTCGTTCGCTCGTCTGACAAAAAATGTCAGCGAAACGATAACTATGAAAAATGCAACAAGAAAAATTATTATTGTAGTTTTGAGAAGGCGAAGCCGAAAGACCGTAGAAATTTTCCTTAGCTTTTTCCCTTGTTTTAATGAAGCGCTCATGCTCTAACCTCCCGGTCAGTATGACAACATTATACTTGATGATATGAATTATTTCAAGTCTTTTAAAGCCTTTCGAGACAGGAATACGCAACGAATAAGCCTGCCCGGATTATTTTCGGACAGGCTTTGAATATTAATACTATTTTATTTCCTCAAGCTTGATTTCAGTCTCCTGAATATCCAGATTATAACGGTATTCCTTTTTGCCGTCTTTGATGACAAGCTCGGTTTTGCCGTATTTGTTGGCATTGATAACCATAACCGGATCGTCGCCATGATTCTGAAAATCAATCGTTGCGAGAGAATCGTCCTTCAGCTCGACAACAGCCGCGGAACTGAGCTTCGGAAGCTCATCGGAAACAATGCGTGAGATATTGGCTTGCATCAGTGTCTGCGACATAATGAACAATACTATAACAACAACTACCGGAACGGCAATTCCGACGAGACGCTTTTTCCAATCGTCAAAGAAGGCGTAAATATAGAGCAGAATCTGCGCAAAGCAGAAAATCATAGCGATAATCATCTTCGGCGGATTTTTGAGCGTCGCGGTGAAAAAACCGAACCCCATAGACGCAAGTGCGGCAAAAACAGGGGCAAAAATAAGCAGACTGAGCCAGTTTTTCTTCTTAATAAACCATCCGACAAACGCCATGGGGAAAGTGAACAGCGTCCAGATGAACCAGTAGTAATAGTAATTGAAAAGTCCCCAGCCCAAATCGGCGAAGGGCACCTGAAAAAGATAAATCAGCGGTTGGCTAATCAGAAAAAACACAAAGGTTTTCAGAGCTGATTCGAGGGGCTTTTTACAATTAGACATTATAATAACGGCAAAGAGTATCCACGCTTCAAAGGTGGCGCCTATATTGCGGATTGAAGTATCCTTGAACACCGGAATCACCATAACCGCTGCGGTGACTGCCGCTGACGCTACCGCAAAGATAATAACCGCAAGCCAGCTCATGTTAATTCCGCCGAACAGCTTATCGCATGCTCTGCGGAAAATATTTTTGTTAGTTGTTTCCATTTCTTTACCTCCGTTATTTTGCTGTATTATAGCATATCATTCACTATATTTCAACTAAGCAATCGATGATTACATAAAGGAAACCGCAGCCGGAACACTACCGGTTGCGATTGTTTTTCATAATTCAGCCGAAGAAGAAATCGTCATCAGGAGCGTTCGCAGGCTCAGGCTGATTATCATCGGCTTTCGCAAAGAAGAAATCGTTGTCAACGGGCGCAGGGCGTTCCTCGTCAGCTGTATCGTTCTTCACAAAGAGGAATTCGTCGTCGGCTGCAACAGACGGCGCTGTGTCAATATCGTCGTTTTTCGCATAGAAAACATCATCGGAAACGGCAACATGAACTCCGTCCTCGCCGGGAGCAGGCTCGTCCTCAGTCTTGGTGAAGAAAACATCCTCCCCTGTTTTGCGGACGACGCGTCCGCTCTCGTCACGTTCTATGTGGTTCTTTGCGTCGTCAGCAAAGGCACGCATACGTATTATCTTGAACACAAGAAAAACGAGCTTCACAAGCAGGAAAAGCATCATTCCAATCAGAACGCTGTAGCCCAGAATATTGTTGAAAAGATGCTCGCGGAACGCTATAAACAAGTATGCCGCGCCAATCAAAAACTCAGCAATAGTCGCAATCCTAGGTGTGAAGATTGTGAGAGCGAGAAACACCGCCATAGAAATTATCCATGTAACCAGCAGGAATGTGCCGTTGAGATGCGCGCCCGGTATAAAATGCGCCTCGACATACGTATAAATGGTTTCAAGAACGACGTTAATCGGAATTATGAATAACATAAACGGTATAACCCTGAGTGCAAACAGAGAATACCATAGTCCCATCGACTGCTTGATATCGTCAAGCTTGATTATAAACCGCTCGGTCGGGTCGGTTATAACCTCATTGTTTTCAGATTTTACATAATCCGTCATCAAATCACCGCCTTATATTGTACTGCTGTTTTCAGACAAGATATTTTGCCTTCAATATCTCGATTTCATCCGCAGTAACATTGAGCTCACTTAAAATATAGTTTTTTACTGAGCCGTACTTATCCTTTAGGTAGTCTATCGCGTTCTGCATAAAGCTTTTATCAACCGCGTCAAAAACAAGAGTTCCTCTTTTGACATATTCATCATCGCAGCCCTTTGCTCTGAGGAGCTGTTCGGTCATGGCAATTTCTTTTGAATAAAACTTGTTTGTGAGTGTATAATCATCGAGGATTATTTCTTCATCAACCCCGAGAGCCGAGAGCAGAAGCATAGCACCAAGACCGGTTCTGTCCTTTCCGCTTGTGCAGTGCCAAAGAACCGCACGGTCGGAATCCGCGTCAAGAAGAATGCGGAAAAATTTCGAATAGGCTTTCTTACCCTTTTCGTCAGATAGAAAGGTAATGTACATCTTGCTGCCCATCATTCCGGATTGAACAGTGAGTTCAACAATCTGAATCAAATCGAGACTGCTGATATCAACCGCACTCATCTCATCAGTCATATTAAAGGACGATAAATCAATGACATCAAGGATATTGTAGCGCACGCCGTTAATCTCCGGGTCATCTGCGCCCAAAAGCTCCATATCCATACGGAAATCAACAATATCCTGCAAACGATACTTTTCGGTAAGAACCTGAACGTCTTCATCGGAGATGCCGCATAGCTTTGCCGTGCGCAGGAGCACGCCGCTTTTTACTCTTCGTCCGTCCAACGTTGGGTATCCGCCGAGCTCACGTGCGTTTTTTATGCTTTTCAGCGGAATGGACTGTACTAATTCCACAAGAATTCACCTCTCATGATTGAATAAAAAAGACTCAAAAAGACTCAAATATATTTAATTTGTATTCTAATGATAGCACAATTGAATATCCCATGTCAATTTTTATATCTCTGTTTCAAGACAAAAATACAAAAGTATGATTGTTTCAGAAAGCTATAAAAACCGCCGGGGATTTCCCCGACGGTCATTTCCAAAAATTGATTGATGATTAGTTCAAAGCAAGGCGTGCGCCGTAAATTGTGCGGTGTTGCCTTAATATCCGAAATCAACAATCTCCCAGCCGTCATCTTTGCTGAGTGAAAGCCACCACTGATAGTCAACATAATCGTGATTAGGCGTAAATGTTGTTCCGCTTGTGTCCTCGGGTGTAGTGAAATCCATCAGGAACTCGGCGATTTGAGTGTAGTTTGCGTCCGGATTCTTCTTATTTAACCGGTTGAGATTCTTCTCTGTCGCGGCTTCGTCTCCGGCGTAGCGAATGCTCTTGAGTTCAAGACCTTTGTAGAACGCGAACTGACACTTTATCTGAATAACAGCGTCCTTGAGTTCTTCCTCGCTGTAAAGCTTTGATGTGCCATAGTCAATGTCGACCTTATTTCCGCTTGCGGTCCCGAGATACTCCTCAAAGGTAATACCCTTGTCCATAATCTCCTTGGCAGCTTCGACATTGTCGATATAACGAATATGCCAGGGCTCGTAGCCGTAACCGGTTATATGCTCGCTTCCGTCGAGATATCTGAGGATAAAGCCATAATCGGCAAGCTTCTCGTGAATTTTCGCCCAAATTTCGGGATACTGTATCATATCCTCGTTCTCAACAACATCCTTGCCGTCGATAATGAGATACAAATCAAGAGCAAGACCGGTATGATGTTCGGAATATCCGGGCTTAGCGACTGTTTTTGCCGCGTAATCCGCGCCGTATTCCTCAGTGAACTCATCCATAATTCTCTGCTGGTCGGCAACGCTTCTGCGCGCAGAGTCAAGGTCAACAAAGATGTCTTCCTTCTCCAAATCTGCTTTGAGCTTCAGATAAGCATCATAGGCTTTCTTCTCGACCTCAACATTATCTTTGATTGAATTGGTCATGTGGATTGTCTCGAGCTCCTTCTCCCAATCATCGGGAAGAGCGTTTGTTTTATTGACAAGAGCCATATAGTCAATCCCGTCGGATTTTGCCGCTTCGGTTGTCGGCTGTGTTTCTTTTGAATCCGACGATTTCTGACCTGAGCAGCCGGCAAAAACGCCGAGAGCCATAACAGCAATCATAAGCAAGGCTATAATTTTTCTTGAAGGTTTCATGTTTATTCCTCTTTTCTTGAATTATTTTTCAGCATTATATCATCTTTGCGCGTAATTGGCAATATGTATACATATTTTTACAAATGAAGAAAACGCACGAACAATTAATGTGCGTGCGCCTTCATATAGTGTTTTATTCTGTTTGGTTATGGTTGAAAAATGCAAGCGTTGATTAGTTGTCCGCTACGGCTGCTGAGAAAATCATTGTAAAGCCTGTATCTATAAAGAATATTCCGATGAGTATTCCGAATGAAAGAGGCACAATTATAGGCTGGAAGAAAGTAAAGCAACCGAGAATCAGCGTAAGAATACCGATAATAAGCTGGAAAACCCACATTTTGCCGCCAACCGCGTTTTTTGCAACTATTGAGTTATAAATGGAAACAACGCCCTGTAACACAAACCAGCCTGCGACAAAATAGAACAGCAAGCCGTTCGCGAATACGAATATATTCGGGAAGCACAAAACCAAAATACCTAAAATTGTACTGAGAATGCTGAAAACGAATCCCACGCCGAATCTTTTTTCGACAATGTTCTTGATAATACCGAAAACACCGAACACCATAACAAGGATTACGATGAAGTATTCTAAGTTCAGATAAGTCCAAAGCGGTGTGAACATACAGGAAAATCCGCAGATAACCATCAGAACTCCGAGAATAATGAATAAAATTGTCATAATATCACCTTTCAAAATAATTTACAGCTGAAACAACTATATTGTCTCAGTGATTTACAAAACTCATACATCAACCTTAACCATACTTTTGACAAACATATTTATAACTGTTTCATGAGGACGCCTTCTTCATCTTTACAGGCACAAATCCGAGCTCCTCCTGCATCAGTATCATCAAAGGAATACCGAGGAAAAGCGGGAACACAAAGCCGTTGAGAAGTATTGTCACGAATAAAAGGATAACATCTATCTCCGGATAGGTCAGTTTCACAAAAGGCGCTATTATTGCCGCTTCCAAAACCGACGAAATGGCAATAACTGCGATTTGCCTGAGAAGATTACCTCCGGTTCTGAGCGAAAACGGTGCTTTTGAGATATGTCTCCAATAAAGATAGAATACGAACGGACCTATAAAATTCGCCGCGAACCCGGCAATTGACGACCATCTGAGGCTGTCGCTGATAATGTCGCCGATTAAATTACCGACAGCAAAGGCAAAACAACCGGGAATTCCGAAAAACACACCAAAAACAGGTTTTAACAGCATGACCGGACGGATATCCGTAAACCCCGGAATAACGCTCATAACCTTAAAAGGTACAGCGATAATCAGATAAACCGCAATCAGAATCGCAGTCAGACAAATCATTCGTACAGTCTTGGGAAACCTTGAGATATTAAGAGCCATTTTGAAGCCTCCTCTTCCCTTTGAACTCGATGATTTCCACCAAACTGCCCGACACAATCAGCAAGGCTCCGATAATCTGAAACGGAGTGGGGATAGCACGGTCTATCAAATTTTCCGGCAAAATCGCACCCCAAAGCAGAGAAAATACAATCTCCAGCGCATATATTATTGTCGCCTCTGTAGCTGTCGCGCGTTTCTGAGCGAAAATGTTCAGCGTTTGCGCGAACACGATTATGAAATATGCGTGGATAAACATGCCGGCGATTATCGTGTCTGACCATGGAACAGCTCCGAAGGTCGCAGGCTGCATCACAAACCATATTGCAAAGCTGATTACGGCGACAAAGCCGGAAATAAACGCCGATAGAGAAACCGGATCGTGCTCCTTGGCGAAATCGTTCAGTTTGACGATAAATACAGCCCTGACTATACAGCCGAGCAACATAAACAAAAAGCCAAGGGGCGAAATACCCGCTATGTTACCGCCGAGAGCAATTAGTATTCCCACAAGTACAAGCGCTACGGAAATCCACGTCCTGACACCGACTGTTTTCCTCATTGTAATCAGTACTACAGGAAGCACAACAACTGTCATTGAAAAAGTAAAAGCGCCCGTAGACACATCAAAGAAATTCAGACCATAAAGGTAAAGTACGTTATAGCCGCAATTGAGCACGCCCAAGAAAAAGCAGCGCAGCACAATCCTCTTTCCGGTTCTGCGAAGTTCAGCCTTTATGCGCTTGAAAAAGCACGCAAACAGAACCAGTGTGGCGATAGCGTTACAAATACAGGTTGTGGCAAACGGTAAAATATCATCGGGGATGCAAGCAAAAATGATTACCTCCGTTGACCAGCATAAGGTCACGCAGATAAGACAGAGATTAGCCTGTAATCTATTCATACTCACACCCCTTTTATGTATATATCCGGATTATAGTGTTTTAAACAGATATTTAATAGTCTGCTCGTTGGGAATTACAACACCTCTGAGCAATTTGTCCATCAAAATCGGAGCCAGCTCACGCGCCTTTGGCGAGCCGCCGCCGACAGTCAATATTACATTGAAAGCAATCAGCAAGCCGAGTTTCTGAAAATATTCCTTGAGCTGTTCGGAATCTGTGATACCGGTGTACTTCATAAAGAACATATTGCCGACCTTGATACACAAATCAGCAGGCATACCGGTGCTGCGCTCGATACTTCCCTTTTCCGCACCTGCCGGAGCGCTGACCATATCGCGAAAGGTCGCGACAAGGTCGCATATCGGCGGTCCCATAGAAATCCCGGGCATATCAATCAGCACAAGCTCGTCGTTATGAATCATAATATTACCCGGGTGAAAATCGCCGTGGACTACCGTGTTAACCTTGGGGATTTCGTCCGTAATACTGTGCATTATCGCGATTTCCTCATCGGAGCACCACTGTGTAAGATTATCTATATGGCGATGATACACATCCTGCACACGCTCTATGCTGCCGTCGGGCATCTCCGTTGAATGAAGTGTTTTCGCAAGATCAACATATTGGTCGGTATATTCGACGAGCTTTTCCGGATTGTTCTTCATAGCGTGACCTAATGTATCGGAGTTGAGCAATTCAAATACAACGCCGTAGCTATCCCCTACCTTGACCATATCATAAGCTATAACAGACGGAATGCCGCTCATAAACGCCGAACGCGCGTACTCACGCTCGCGGTCAATTCCTTCAATGCCGATTTTTGACTTATAGACCTTAACAATAGTTTCGTTATCGAGACGATAAACGGCACCGTTGCCGCCTTCTCCGATAAGCTCGCAGCCGTCCACTGAGATTTCACGCAAGGCTTTTTTGACATTCAGGATTGTTGTAAAGCCTGTGACATCAAAAATCTCGTAAACCTCGGGGCTGACGTTGAAGATTGTTACATCATCAACCTGTTTTCTGAGCTTCATCAGCACGCGAAGTCCTGCACTCGAAATATACTGAAGCCCGGAAGCGTCAATCTCGGTAGGCTTTGCCGCTAAAATCTCTTCTTCAAACTGAGGAGCGTTGGTTGAGTCAATTTTTCCTTTTATTTGATACATTTACTTCCCTCGTTATTCCTCGTTTGTTTCAACCTTCTTTATCGCGCTGCTCACGTCCTTTGAGAGCTCCATCTTCTGGAAATCATCCGTATCGGACAAACACATCTCAAATTCAGGAGTGATATCAAGCTCAGCCTCAGCCGAATCAAACGCAAGCTCAAGGATATGTCCGCCCTTTGTTTTGTCGTCGGAAACAAAGTGGAAATGCCAGCCCGGAGTATTGAGTCCGCCCATATAATCAGGGCAATAAAGGGCTACTACAGTTCCCTTGATATTTTCGTAGTTAAACTCGCGCTGGTCTGTCGCGAGAGCCTTGTCGAGAGATTTGTAAGGCTTGTTCTGCTTCAACTCACTGCGCACGTTCATCTTCGCGAACTCTCCGCCGACCTTTACAAAGTAAAACAGGTTTTTGCCGTTCTTCTCAACTATTTTATCGAGAGAAGCTTTGAGCTCGTTTATGTCCTTGATGTTGCTGAGCTTTTCGGTAACATCACTGTCAAAAAATGTGACGTTTGAGAAAGGAACAGTCTCGTCGTCCGAAGCTTCCTGAACAGAACCGTCACCGAGAGCCTGATAAACCTTGCCGTCGAGAACAATCATCTCGCCGTTGACGCCTTCAAAGGTGCCGATACCGATGTCGCCGTGCTCCTTGAGCTCGCTGACCTTGATGATACCGTCGTAATAGCCTTGAGTCAAAGACTGGAGCAGAGCAACCTGATAGACAGTTTCTCTGTCGCCGTTTGTTTTTTCAGCAGCTTTGCCGGTATCCTGCTGAGCTGAGCAGGCTGTAAACGAGAGCAATGCTACCACCGATAAAACGATTGCAACTATTTTCTTCATCGTACTAATCCTCCGTTTTTCATATTGATGAAATAAAATTTGGTTTTCAGAGAAAATTAAAAACTAACATATATTTTATCATATATTATGTGTTCAACACAATATGAAATAAGAAAATACTTTTGAATTTTTAAGAAAGCAATCAAAATAACGCCGAGTTTTTTCTCCAAAATGAATGATTGATTTGTTTTTGTTCTAATATAGAATTAAAACGCCTGACAATTTCAAAGGAAAAACAGCAGGCCGCGCCTTTATGCGCAAACTGCTGTTTTATACGTCAAAAGTCGTGTTTTTTAATTCAGATTTTTCTTTATGGTGAGAATATTCTGTCCATCCTTATATTCGTAATTGACTTGATCCATAGATTCCTTAACCATAAAGATACCCAAGCCGCCGATTTTGCGTTGCTTTGCGGAGAGAGTTGTGTCGGGATCCGTCCGTTCAAGCGGATTGTACTGTCTGCCGCCGTCGATGAAAGTTATCTCGACGGAGAGCGGTTCATCATGCATGGAAATCTGAACAACAGCGTTTCCGGTTTCCGGACTGTAGGCATAGTTTGCGATATTGACGAACAACTCCTCAACAGCTACGTCAATCGCTATCTGCGTTAACATAGGACAATCTGCACTTTCGAGTTCCCCGTCGATGAAAGCCTGAACCTCGGGCAGATTATTTCTGTCAGCTTCAATTACAAGTTCCTTCATTGTTATTCCTCCGCCGCAGGACCTTTGTATTTCAAGCCGAGCATTGTCAAATCGTCAAACTGCGGAGCTTCTTTTACAAAAGCGTCAACAGCAACGCGGACGCACCTCAGCACTTCCTTCTGCGATGAGCCCTCAGGAACAGCGTTGAGAGCTTCGAGAGTGCGGTCTGTACCGAACAGCTGATTTTCAGCATCGGTAGCTTCGGCAACACCGTCGGTATAGACAAATATGCTGTCACCCTTTTTGAGCGTGACTTCGGTATTTCTGTACTTGGATATCGGCATCGCACCTATAGCCAGACCGTGCACGTCCTTCAAAATCTCGTATTTTCCGTTTGTGTTAATCATCGGGTATTCGTGGCCTGCACTTGCGCTTGTGAGCTTTCCGGTGCTGATTTCGAGTATTCCGAGCCACACGGTGACAAACATATTGGCGTCGTTGTTCTCATAAACCAGCTTATTTACTCTCTCTAGTATCTCTGCCGGTGTGCCGCCGATGATCGCGTGGTCGTTGATTAGAATCTTCGAGGACATCATGAACAGCGCCGCCGGGACGCCCTTTCCCGAAACATCCGCTATAACCATTCCGAGGTGGTCGTCGTCAATCATAAAGAAATCGTAGAAATCTCCGCCGACCTCTTTTGCAGGATCCATGGAAGCGTAAATATCAAACTCACTGCGATTCGGAAAAGGCGGAAAGATTGAAGGGAGCATACTCGTCTGTATTTCCGTAGCCATATTGAGCTCAGTCTGGGTTGCGGCAAGTTTTCTGCTCCTGTCATTGAATATGACGCAGTACATAATAACCAGCGACATAAGCACAATTCCGTACTGGCTGCCTTCACCGAAGGTCGCGCCGAGCAAGATGTATTCAATAATGGGCAGGAAAATGAACGTTAGTATTGCAGCTTTCTGGTTTATGGAGATTCGGACCATAATAACCTTTATCGTCGTAAGCACAGCGGTTACGGCAAGAAAAACTTGCTCTATCATGAAAATTTCCGTATCCTGATACACACCATCGGAATTAACCGAGAATGTGACAGGAAAGAAAATATTGGATAACAAAATCAGCGTTTGGATTGCTAACACTATGGGGATGATTATGTCAGCAATTTTTGTATACTTTCCATCAAAGCCGAGTACTGCTCTTACATAAAGGTAAAAAACAAGTATCATCGCAAGGTCAATAAGCTTGCTCACAAAGCAAAGTATAAAAAATATTGTTCTGCTCTGAGGCACGCCACCTGTATAGCGCACAACCTCATTGACAGCAAAGCAAGCGCTGACCATAATGATTAGTATTCTGAATGATCTTGACCCGTCGCCATCTTGGTTCATACAGCCGTAAAACAGCGCAGCGCAGATAAGCGAGCCCAATGAGTCTACACCGGCGTCAAATAAGTAAGGCTGCAGCCTTTGCTCCATGAAAAACGGTGTGCTGAGCAACATTATAAAAGCGGTTGATGCAATGGTAAAAATCAATCCGTATAATCTGAAATCTTTTAGTTTCTTAACCATTTTGTTTTCTCCCATATAACAGCACCCGATATCATAACCGATATGCGCATATTATGCGACATTCACGGGCATTATCGGGTCTGTTTCATATTAATTTGTCTTATTCGATGGTAAACATCAGGCTAAAGCCGGTAAGGTCAAAAACGTCGCGCACAGCCTGCGAAAGATTGCGAACGACCATGTCACCTCTGCCATCTATTCCCTGCACAGCACCGAGCAGGACACGAAGTCCGGCGCTGGAGATGTAATCGAGCTTTGCGAGGTCAAAAATCATCCTCTCGGCTTTGTCAATCACGTTCTTGACCTCAGCATCAAGGTCAGGGGATGTCAGCGTATCAAGCCTTCCGTTAAGCAGAAATGTGTATTCCGCTCCGTTCTTTTTAACAGAAATATTCAGACCGGAAGCAGTGTTTGAATTATTTTTTCTTCTCAGAGCCATATCTGTATTCTCCTGTTCAAATAATCATTTCCGCGCCTGTAGATAATATGCGGGCTTGGTCATTAATATAGCACCGGAATTATCCGTGAATTCATGTTGCTGTCGGATTCTATTCCGACAACAGCATGAATTTTTGAAGAATAAAACCGATTGTTATGCGACATTATCTCTTTTCTTTTTAAGCTTGGGGAGCATTATGAAGGTAGTGCCGAGAATACCAAGCACCAAGCCGCCGATTCCGGCAA
>CAMHHL010000009.1 GCA_946184925.1 uncultured Clostridia bacterium
CGCGGCAGGAGCAGAAGGCTTTCTCGCGGCAGGAGCAGAAGGCTTTCTCGCGGCAGGAGCAGAAGGCTTTCTCGCGGCAATGCTTGCCGGCTTGCGCGGCTCGGGCGGCTTGACAGCAGGTCGCGGAGATTTGGTCGTTGAGTGCGGAGCAAACCTTATCAGCTTATCCACGGACGGTTCGTTCGCCGGGTAAACCTTTGAGAACACAAAGCCCTGCACAAAGTTACAGCCCGAGGACTTTGCCTCGGCGAGCTCTTCCTCGTTCTCGACGCCCTCGCAAAGCACGAGAGTGTTGAGGTAATGGGCAAGCTTGACTATACCTCTCAAAAGCGAATCGCCGCGCTGAGTGAGTGATTTCTCAACAATTCCGCGGTCAACCTTTATGATGTCAATCGGATAGTCGCACAAATCTCTCACCGACGAATAGCCGTTGCCGAAATCGTCAAGCGCGATTCGCACGCCCGTTTCCTTGCAGGCAACGATGTTTTTGACCGCCTTCTCGTTGTCTGAGGCGAGCATATCCTCGGTTATCTCTATTACAAATTTTTCGCGGTCAAACTTGTATTTGTTCAGAATCTCGCCGAAGCGCTGCGTGAAATCATCCTGAGAGAGCGTCGTTCGCGTAAGATTGCACGAAATCCAGAGGTTGGATTTAACGCCCTTGCTCCACTCCTCAAGCAGAGCGCAGCTGTTCTCGATCACCTTGTAATCAAGGCTGTCAATCATGTTTGCCGATTCGAGAAGCTCTATATAATCGCCGGGCAGGATTATGCCGTTTTCGGGATTATGCCAGCGCGAAAGAACCTCGGCGCCGCAGGCGCAGTCGGTGTCCGTGTCGAAAATATACTGAACATAAAGCTTGAACTCGTCGTTGTTAATCGCGTCGGAAAGCTTCCTGCGAAGGTTATGCTCATACTCCTCGCGCTTGAGGAGAGCCTCGTCGCTGAACGAATACGGAACAGAATTCTTCTCGGCGCAGCTGTTGCCGGAGGATGCCCTGAGCACAGCCTTTTCACAGGAAATGTTCGGGTTTTCAATGTGATAAATTCCGGCGTGGAAATGGATGTTGTATTTATCCATATTCTCGTTGTCGATGCTGTTGAGCTTGTTAATGAGCGTTTCGACAAACTGCGCGGCGCTCTCCTTGGAAGGCGCCTGGAACGCGAGCACAAACGCTCCGTCCGACAGTCTCGCGCAAAAATCCCTGTCGCCGGCGGAAGAGGAAATCGTCTCAGCCGCAAACACCTGAACCTCGTCGGACACCGACGTGCCGGTAAAATCCGAGAGCTTAGTCGCGTCGATAGTGATGTACGCAAGATAATAAAGCACATAGGTATCGGGCGAAATCTGGCGCGGGAACCAGTATTCAAAGTACAACTTGTTGCCGATTCCGGTGAGCGTGTCCTCGAGGCGGTCGCGGTCAGCCTTTTTCCTTTTCAGTCTTATTCTGATGATTACGACAATCAGAACCGCGACAACAGCCGCAAGACCGCCGATGATGAAGAACAGATAATACGGGAAATCCGACGAACGGTTATCGTAGGAGGTTTCGACCGCCGACCTCAGCATTTCCGATGTATTTGCGGAGCTGAGAGCGGCTTTGACAGTGGAGCGGAGCTCGTCGGGAGCAATATCGGTGAAGCCGACATACACCTTCTTCTCACTGCCGTCGTGTACAAACGACAGGACAAAGGTTTCGTCAATCAGCTTTCCTGCGTCGTTCGCAAAATGAGCGGAAACAATCTCGACCTGCTTGTTCTTCGCGAGGCGCTCCTGCTCGTTTTTGTCGCCGGAGCTTATATAAGAAAAGTCAATTTTGCTCTGTTCGGAGAGCTTTTTGAACACTTCGGGGAGAATTCCGCGGTAGCTGTCGCTGTCCCTGTCATAATACTCCAGCGGATACATATCCGGGTTGCCTGCTATGTAGACCGTGCTGCCGTTTGTCGGCTCCTTGGTTGTGACAACTCCGGCGCTCGCCTGAACGGGAAAAAGCAGTACCGCTATTACGATTAACAGTACCGACAGTTTTATTCTCATACAAGTACCATAGCCTTTCCGCCCGAATGCACGGGCTAATTACTTTAGGTTGATTTTCTTTCTTTCGATTCTGCCCCAGTTGAGGCGCTTTTTCTTGTAGCCGATGAACGCCGTCGCTCTGACCCATGCCATGACGAATCTCAGGAGGGTTATCTCAAACAGGCAGAGAAGCACCGCCTTGAGGGTGTCGGCAGGTGAGATTTTGAGGTCGATTGTCTGGGTTCTGGCGAAGAACGCCGTCAGCGTCAGTATCGAGCCGAAAACGGCGTAAATCCCGAAGAAGAGCAGCATGAACGGCACGTTTATCAAGTCCACCAGGAAAGCCAGAACCATGGTGAGAATACCGAATATCTCGATAAACGGCGAGAGGAGCTCATAAATCAGAAAATAAAAATACGAAACAAAGCTCACTGCGCCGAACTTGGGGTTTGCGAAGATTTTGCGGTGCTTGAGCATCGTCTGGAACAAACCGAGGTGCCAGCGCTTTCTCTGCTTGCACAAGTCGATCAGACGTTCGGGAGCCTGAGACCAGCAGACCGCGTCGGTCGCGTATTTGATTGAATAGGGCTGTTCGTTTGTGACGCAGTACTCATGAAGCTTTACGACGAGCTCCATGTCCTCGCCCATTGTGGAATGGTCATAGCCGCCTGCGGCGATTACGGTGTCCTTCTTGAAAAGTCCGAACGCGCCCGAGATAATCATCGAGCCGTTGAATTTGTCAAAGAGGATACGCGACGCAAGGAACGAGCGGTCATACTCGAGCACCTGCATACACGCCAGAACATTGCTCGGCAGCTTGTAGTTGATGACTCTGCCGCGGTCTATCTGCACGCTGTTTGCAGGGCGGACGGCTCCGCCGACGGCAACAACGTTGGCGTCCTCGATGACGGGCTTGACAATCTTGCTCAGCGAATCATACTGCAAAACCGAGTCGGCGTCCATGCATATAAAATACGGATAACGGCAGGCGTTAATTCCCATGTTGAGGGAGTCAGCCTTTCCGCCGTTTTTCTTTCTTATCAATGTGAGCGGAACCTTTCCGCTTACCGACTCATAGATGAATTCCTCGGACTGACACATAATCTTGCGCTGAATCGGACGGCGTATGGGCTTCATATCAAACGCCCTGATAAGGCGCTGTGAGGTCGCGTCAGAGGAACCGTCGTCAACTACGACAATTTCGTAGAGAGTGTAATCGAGTGCGAGCAGCGACCGGACGTTTTCAACAATCGTAACTTCCTCGTTGAAGGCGGGTACGATTATGCTTATCGGAACGAAATAGTCCCGGTTGATTGTATTTTTCAGCTTTTCCTGACGGCGTTTCTTGTAAAGCGACGAGGAACCCGTCACAACCGCAACGAAAAGGAAGGTCGAATAGCCGATGAGGTAGATTACAAAGAACGCCTCGACCCATTCGAGAAAGACCTTGACAAATTCAAAGGCGGCGTCGTTGAAGAGAATGTTTCTGAGCATCAGGTTTCCCCCTTTGCGAATAGTTTCTTGCGGTCGAGCCTGTAGCGCATCATCTCGCCGGCGTAGCGGTCATCGCCGTCGAAAACATCGAGCAAATCGGCGTATTCGAGTCCGAGACGCTCGAGGCTCTGCGACGCGTTGAATCTGACGTACCACACGCGGCTCCCGAGCTTGCTCTTGAGCACATCGACAGTGCGCTCGCACGGATAATTAGCCAGAGCGAACGCTCCGATTGCCTCGTACTCCCAGTTTCCTTCGTCGTTTGCCGAAACAAATTTAACGAGCTGTTCGTAGGCGTCGTCGCAGTGGTATTTTCCGAAATATCTGATGGCGCTGAAGCGGATTTCCCTGTCGTATTCGTCCGACTTGAGCCGCTTCAGCATCTCGTTGTCGTAGTCGCCGCCGCAGAACCTGATGTAATCCATTAGCGCGGTCTGCATTTCGACGGAGAATTCGTCCATCTTCTCCCATATCAGGGAGTTAAGCTCGGACTTGTCGCCGGTGAAACTCAGCAAGCCGTCAGTGATGAGCTTTTTGTTGTGATAGAATTCGTTGCCGTTGACAATCTCCAGCGCTCTGATTACATATTTGCTGTTGCCGATTGAATAAACGGCGTGCAGAGCGTTCTCGCGGCTGTAGAGGCTGGGGCTTTTTATCAGCTCATACAAGGAGTCGATGATAACGCCGGCGTTTTCGCTGTCAAACAGCCTGTATTTCTCGATAATATACGGGAAATACGCCGCCTGAATCTCATTTTTGTGACTGTAAAGCCGGGTAAGCTCCACAAACACCGGAGTCATCTCACGGATATACGACTTGATTTCGTCGTGATATTCCGCGTCAAGCTCGCCGAGTGTAACGTCAAACGCCATGAGGTTGCGCGCACGGCGGAGCTTTTTTGCGAGATACTGAGCATGGCCGTCGTCAACAGTACCGCTCTTGATATGGCGCGTTATTCTGTTTTTAAATTCATTGCTGTAGAGCACAATCTGATTATCGTTGTGTCTGAACAGGAAGATACAGACGATGTTGAAGATAATCATCGCTACACAAACAGCAAGATAGCCGTAGATAAGTATCTCTACCTTCATTATTTATCTCTCCAGAGTTTTTGAAGCCTGTAATATGAGCTTTTGAGACGTTCGTGATAGGTCACGGTGTTTTCCCAGCCCTTGAGCTCAAAGGGGCTGAGACTGATTCGCCTGCCGCTTTTTCCGTCGGAAATTCCGGCGAGGAGCTTATCGGCAGTGATATATTCGATTCCGTAGTTGTTGTCATAGTAATCGTCGTGGATTGTCATTCGCGAAGGGTCGGAAAAATTGAGAAGCTGCCACGGAAGCTTGATCTCGATGTAATCGCCGTTTGAGTTGAAATCCGCGAGCGAGTTGAAATCGGGGCTCTCGGGGTTTGCGTTGCCGTAGAGGAGCTTGCCGGTTTCAAAAACCTCGGCAGGAGCCTCAAGGTTGTTATACAGCAGCGGCGTCGCGGTCTGGAGAATCATATCTATATTTACAAACTTCGGGGAATCCTTGTCGGGAACATTCCCCTTGAGATATGTATCATACTGATAGACGTTCTCGCAGTAGTTTGAGCGGAGAGCCTCGTATCTCTCCTGAACCATCAGCCTGCTGTTATCCCTTCCGTCGATGACAAGCAGGAAGTCCGCCGCCTTGTCAAACAAAAGGTCAAAATTCTCGCAGTAGCTGGAGCCTGTTTTCGGCGTGAGGTCGATTGGGATATACAGCTTTTCGCTGTCGAAGCTCAGCCCCTTTTTGTTGACGAGGAAATAAACGAATTTTTCGTCATATTTCATCGAGAGCGACATGTTCTTTTCGCGGCAGAACACGTCCTTTTCGCTCCACTCGGACACATCGCCGTCAACATAGCAGACGGATTTCTTCTCGCCCGGGTCGAAGGAGAGCAGACCGAAATACTGCTCGTTGGTCTGGTAGTCCGACCAGTAGGGCGTGCGCTTGAGGTTGACGGCGTACATGGTGTTCCATGTTCGCTTGAACCATTCGTCCTGCCATGAGAACACGCAGCAGCCCGAGCAGCCTGCCGCCTTGATGTCGTTGTAGCAATCGACAAGCGCCTGTCCCTGCTCCTTCTCGGACATATTACCCTGATTTCTTCCGGTGTTCATATCCTTCTGAGCCATTCCGCGCCCGGTCGAAACTCCGAACTCCGAAATAACAACCGGCATTGTGTGGTGCTTTGTGAGCATTGAGAGGTAGGCTCTGTATGTGTTCAGCTCTCCGTCCTCATTATAGAATGAGCCGACGTCTGCAATCCCAAGCTCGCTCCAGTTCTTTACAAACGAAAGATAGTCGGGATAGTACGGATACACATGATACGAAGCAAACTGTCCCGAGAGGAAATCCTCGGTGCATTTGATGTGTTCGACATCCACCTCGGCGCATTTCATAAAGAATCGCTCGACGTCCTCGGGATACTCAAACGGGTCGGTTGTCGGCCAGTTCGAGAACGCGACGAGGCGCTGCTGCTTGTAGCGGTTCGATTCATACTCGATAACCTTGTCGCCCACCCTCGCGAGCATAACCTCAAACGGAGAGGCGTCCGCCGTGGTGTACATATATTTTCCTTTGAAGGACGTGTAGCCGTCCTTATCCTTTAATTTTTCGTCGGTATAAACGACGGTGACATCCTCCCACTCAACGCCGAGGATATAGCCGATTACCCACTTTGAGATGTCTTTTCTGTAGCGTCCGGAGCCTGCCGACGCCATTCTGCCGAGAGAGATGTCGCGGTTGCCGTGGATTACGTCAATCGCGGTGCGGCTGTCGTCGAGCAGCTTGTGATAGAACTCGTCGTCATATGAATCGCGGTGGGAGTTCTGGACATAGTCGTTAACCCACACTCCGTGGATGATCCACAAGGGGTTGGGATTGTTCTCGTTATATTCATAGAAAGCGTTGTAGAACACGTCCTGCTGAACGGTGTAGACGCGGATGGTGTTGGCGCCCATCTCCTGGATATACTTGAACCAACGCTTGTAGGTTTCCTTGTCGATGTCAAAATCGGTTGACCACTCGCCCGGCTCGCCCGAGCCGAGGTTGACGCCCTTAATCTCGAACGGCTCGTAATCCTTGCCGTTGTTCATGAGAATTTGGTCGCCCTCGGTGCGCATGAACGTTGTGACCTGATCTCCGGGAGAAAGGTCGATATACCAGCCGAGCTGGAAATACGCCGCGTCAACGCAGAAGTATAAAACCACGATTATTGACACAATGATGATGAATTTTTTCATAAATTCTCCGTAAAATCAATTTGCGTTTTCGATGAATTTCTTAACCTTGGATTCCGCGCTGTACTGTCTGATGGTTTCTATGTTTTCATCAAGTTTTTCTGAACGCGCGGAGAGAAAATTCTTCAAATCCTCAATCGCCTCGTCGTAGCTGCGAGGGTTTCTGTCTTTTGGGGTGAGGAGATCATGTTTCTCGTCAAAGGTATAGCCCCACTTCTCGAAGTTGCGGTCGATTGCGTCGCCGAGGTAGTCCCTGACGCCGTCGATATAGTCAAAGAGATATTCCTCGGAAAAATACGTTTTCCTGAGCTCCTTGTATCTGCTGACTATTTTGTCGGTGAAATCCCTGTCCTTGATGAGCATGAAGTACCACAGGCAGTTCTGGAACTCAAAGCCCTCATCGTTAATATGCGATTCCTGATAGTTATCGCAGGAGGAGTTGAAATCCCAGATACACATGCGGTATTTTTTGTCGATATCCTTATAGATGTAGGTCGAGAGCCAGCCTGCGTCATAGTTGCAGGTGAACTCGTTTATAAGGAAATAATCAACGAACGATTCGACGTCAATCAAGTCCTTGTAGCCGTAGAGCTTGTTGTCAAAATCATAGGAATAAATCGCCTTTTCAAAATCGGAAAAGTCCTGTGTGATTGAACGGTTGAGCTCCGGGGTGAGGTTCTGCCTGCCCGGATACATAATCTCGAGCTCGTTTACGGTTCTGAGCGCGTAATGGGTGAAGGAATCCGCCTTCTTCCATGCTTCCTCATGTCCGCGGTCGAGACAGAGCAGATAGCCGGAGTAGGTGTTGTCCTTCTTGTCAACCGAAAGGTTGAGGCGCGCGCCGTTTTCGCCCGCGGTTATGCTCTCGGTCATAACATAAAGCCCTTGGTACTCTCCGTTGATAAATGCCTCGCAGAACCTGACGTTCGGCGCGTAATCCATAATTTCGCCGGCGATGTTATACCACATATAGTTGCGCATGAGGGTTTTGTCGAGGAAGGGACCGTGAAGAACCCAGTCCTGATGTGCGCTCATACCCATGACCGGCTGAGGATTGTTCATGCCGTTTTCATCGACGAGCTTGAGCGCGTAGCCCTTTTTGTCGAAATAACGCGAGGAGTTTCCGCGAATGTGGATTGTAGCCTTGCTCTCAATCGCCGGGGCGTCGTCGATGTGGTTGCGCGTTTCGGCGTTGTCGATGATTTTTATATCAGCCGTAATGCGGTCGCTGCCGTCGGCGGCGGTTGTATAACCGGCGAACTTATGGTTCAAGTCGTTCAGCGGTTCTCCGGGAATTTCGGCTCCGCCGGTGTTTATCTCAATTACGGGAAGATGCGTACAGAATTTTTTGCTGTCGTGATTTGTGCAGACGGGCTTTTCAGCCGCGTCAAGATGCTGATGCACGCGGTTCTTTTCGGGGTGCGCCATTACCGTCGCCGCCAGAGCGCTCAGAACAAGGAGCACACACGCCGCCGCGCCGAGGATTCTGTATTTCATCTTCTCACCTTCTTTTTAACCTATATATTTTGCTATCGGAGTGCCCGTCATTCGGGTAATCCTTCTTAAAACCGACGATTTCAGGTTGAGACCTGCGTCGCGGACAAAATAGTTGACCTCGCTCATGCGAACGTCCTCTCTGTCGCCTGCGAGCAGCAGCTTGTAGCCGCTTTTCAGCCATGCTCGGTCGGCTGTTTCACACCGTATGGAGTACGGATAAGCCATTGCGCACGGCGTGTACCCGAGGTGTGTGTTGATATTTCTCGATATTTCCAGCCAGTCCTTCTGAGCCATCGGCAGAAACTCCGCGACAGTCTCGTTCTCGGCGCAGTTCGCGCCGTGTCTGCCGTCGTGATTAAACACATGCAAAAACTGGGTGTGGCTCTCCATATCAATTGCGCCGGAATCGTACATTTCCTTAATCTCGTCCCATGTGCAGTAGGGAGCCGGGTTCTCCTCCATATATCCGGGAGTTACCGTGGCGAGGTCAATCTCGGTGCCGATTACCGAGAGCACAGCCTTCATTCCGTATTTTTTCAGAATCGGGAAGGCGCGCTTATACACGCCGTATTTTCCGTCGTCAATCGAGAGGATAATTGGCTTTGACGGCATTGTGCCCTTGCCCTCCAGATAATCGGAAAGCTGACGACAGGTTATGGTTGTGTAGCCGTTTGATTTGAGCCATTTCAAGTCGCTTTCGAACTCGCTCTGATAAATCGCGTATTCATCAAAGGCGATTCCGCTCTTGAGGTCGGATTTCGTGACGAACTCATGGTACATCATGACAGGCACGCCGAACACGGACTTTGCGTTTTTGCCGGTCTGCTCCGCCGAGCCCGTAAGGCTCGATGACTTTCCCTTTACGGCTCTCGCCTTGTAGAAATATGTGCTGTCCCGAGTAACCTTTGTATCGTAGAAATACGGTTCGTCGGTTCTTCCGGCGAGGGTGTATTCTCCGCTCTGAGAAGCCGAACGGTAGACCTCATAGGAGCTCTTCACATCTGACGAAAGCTCCAAAACCGCGGTTGTTTCGTCAAGCTGAGTAACCGCCGTTATCTGCGGCTGTCGCAGAGCGTTGAGCGTGTCGGAGCTTTTTTTGGTGCTCTTGTCGGTGACATAAAACCCGGTGATGCCGGAATCAGCCTTCACGAGCTTTTCAAAGCCCTTGACTTCGCCGAGCATGCGGCTGCCGCCGCTTGTCTTGCCGTAGATTTCAAAGGAAGAATTTTTCTTTCCCGTCCATCTGAGCATGAACTCGCCCTGCTTTTTCTGCACAACAGCCTGCATAACCGGCGCCTCGGAGACAGCCACGGTGTCGCTTGTCACCGCCTCTGAGGTTCCGCCCTCGCCGATCAGCTCGAGCTTGTAGGTGTATTTGCGGTCGGGGTTGAGGTATTTGTCGGTGTATGAGGTTTCTTCGCAGTCACAAATGAACTTGAAGTCCTTCTCGTCCGAATACTTGCGGTAGAGCCTGTATGTATGAGCTTCGCTGCTTTTGTCCCAGCTCAGCTCCGCGTTCCTGCCGCTGACGCTCACGCGGAGCGCGGCAGGCTTTTCAGGCGGCGCCGAGCACGCCGTGAGCAATAAAGCGCACAACACAAGCGCGCATAAAAGCCTTCGCATATCAGTTGGATACCTCGTCGTTCTGCATTACCACGTTGACATATTCAACACCGCCGAGGTCGTAGACGGAA
The DNA here is from genome assembly GCA_946184925.1 of uncultured Clostridia bacterium. Lineage (GTDB taxonomy): Bacteria > Bacillota > Clostridia > Oscillospirales > Acutalibacteraceae > Ruminococcoides. The sequence goes on from CAMHHL010000009.1 coordinate 9,967, forward strand.
TCAATCAGGTTTACGCCGTTGTTCTCAGCCTTTCGGAGCATTGCGGAGCTAACTTCAAAGATGAACTCGATGTTGTCCTCGGTTGAGTTGCGGACTCTGAGTATAGCCTTGCGCTTGAAGAGATTGTACATGTGAGCCTGGATTTCAGACTGACGGTTTCTTGAAGCGCGGATGACGATGAGCATGCGGTTGTCGGAGCGGATGAAGCCGAGCACCAGAAGCACAAGGAAGGTAATCACGCTGCCGATGCACGCCACGAGATAATCGCCGACGCCGCAGCAGATTCCGACGATGACAGTCCAGAAGATGTAGACCGTGTCGCGGCTGTCCTTGATTGCGGTTCTGAAACGGACGATTGAAAGCGCACCGACCATACCGAGCGAAAGCGCGATGTTGTTGCCGATTACCGTCATAACCGTTCCGGTGAGAACAGTCAGAACCACCAGCGAGGCGTTGAATTTTTTGCTGTAGATTGTACCCTTGTGGGAAAGGTAATAGGAAAGATAAATGAACGCTCCTATCACTGCTGCCACGAGAACATTCATTATAATGCTTTCGATTGACAGATCACCCGTGTTTTCAAACAGACTGAATAACTTGTCTTTCATAAAACCACTCTCCTTAAATATGCGTCTGATACGCGTTCTGTCTTGCGAGAACATACTTGCTGACAGACAGCTCGCTTTTATCAATACAGTTAATCAGATTTTTTATATAGCTCAGCAAAAATCCGTTGTACTTGACCTCGAGAACAACGTCGTAGGGGTCGAGCACGGGATTCATCAGAAGCTTATCCGAGAACAAATCAAAGCAGCTCTCGGTGGAAACAATCGCGTTATCAAAGGTAACGCGGATTTTGTTTTCCCTGGCGATGAACGCCTTGCGGTTGTACTGCACGATTGTCTTGGGGCGATAAAGCCGCGACTGCATGAGCGAGTACATCTCCGCCGCAAACGGCTCGCTGTAGCCGAGGAGCGGCGAATAATCGCATTTTATCAGGCGCTCCGCGTCGCTGCGGCTCAGCCTGAGCGAGCGCTTGAGCTGCCGTGTTCCCTGCTTTTGCTTGAGCTCAAGCATGGCGAAGTCCTGATTCGGATCATAGCACCTGAGCCTGACCTTGCGCCTGAGCTCAACGCCTGCCTGTTTCTCAAAAAAGTCGGTGTCAAAAACAGTGTCAAAATACAGCGAGCGTATCATATAGCCGTGGGTTCCGTTGTGCGGATCCTGAAGCATAATCTGCTCCAGCTTGCCCGATGTTCCGAGATATTCCGCAACGCTGATGAGGAATTTTTTCTCCTCACGCATGACCTTGTTCAAGCTGTCACCTCCTGACAATGAAAAAGCCGACCGCGTTCCTTTGAGAATGCGGTCGGTCTATCATACGAAATCGCTTAGATACCTGACTTTGCGTCCCTGCCTTTCGACAGGTTTGCCTAACGTTCGATATTATACTATATTTCCCGACAAAAATCAATTATGTATTTTCCCGAAAAACCTTGTTAATTTCTTCATAATTTATGATTATTACATTAAAAATATGCATATTCCCCGGCATACTGCGCCCGGAAAGAGCATTGCGCTCAGTCCGCGGTTTTTGTTATACCATCACGTCTCCGCGGAAAAGCTGCAGACGGTTTTTCCGCGATAGACTTCGCCCTTTTTCAGTACGGTTGACGGGAATTCCGGAATATTCGGCGAGCACGGATAGTGCTGAGTTTCAAGACAAAAACCGCCGAAGCGCGGATATCTGATTCCGTTCTTTCCGCACGGAGCGGCGTCGTCCTGAACGAAATTTCCGGTATAAAGCTGAACTCCGGGCTCGGTGGTAAAGGCGGTGAGAACTATTCCGGATTCTTCACTTTTTGCTCGGGCGAATTCGCGCAGGCTTACGTCTGCGCTGTTTATAATCAGGTTGTGGTCAAAGCCCGAGACATATTTCAGCTGTTCAAAGTTACCGAAAATCTCCGCGCCGATTTTCTTTCCGCTTCGGAAGTCAAGCGGAGTACCGTCCACGCTCAGAATTTTCCCGGTGGCGAGCTTTTCGCTGTCAATTTCCGTGAAGCTGTCCGCGTTCAGCCGCAGCACATGTCCGAGAATATCCGAGCCGTCGTTGCCGTTGAGGTTAAAATACGTGTGGTTGGTCAGATTTATGACGGTATCCTCGTCGGATACCGCGACGTATTCGATTTCGAGCGCGTTTTCGTCCGTCAGGCGATAAATCACCTTGCCCTCGAGCGTTCCGGGATAGCCCTCCTCCGATGGCGGACTGACAAAGCCGAAAACGACCGAATCATTCTCAATCGCGCCGTCAAAGCACCTCCGCGCGAAAGAGCCGTGAAGGTGGTTTTGCCCCTCGTTTTTTTCAAGCGCATAGGTCTTGCCGCCGAGTGAAAACTCAGCGCCTCTGATGCGGTTCGCGAATCTTCCGACGAACGCGCCGAAGAAGCTGCTGCCCTTCTCATAGCCGCTCAGATTGTCATAGCCGAGAGCGACGTCACGCATCTTGCCGCACTTGTCCGGCACAAGAATGCGCTGAACGGCGCAGGCGTAGCTCAGCACGCTCACCTGCATTCCGCCTTCGTTAATCAGATTATAGCGAAAAACCTCTCTGCCGTCGGCTGAAAAACCGAAGCTCTCCTTCGATATTCTTGTCATGATATTACCTTCTGCGCTTGTTGTCCTCGATTATCTGAGTGACATAGCGGATGAACTCGCTCTCGTTGCCGGCGGAAAAGCTGCCCTTTTTAAACGCGTAGACCATTCCCTCTCCGGCGAGAAGAATATAGTAGTGCTCGGTTACGAAAAGCTTTTTGAACTCGGAGTACGCGACCTTTATCGGCTTTTCTCTGTCCGAGGATTCGCTGATGAGCTCTTCGCCGGTGAGCGTTGCGGTAACAGTGACCTCACCCTTGTTGTTGGTGTCCTCGGAAAAGCGTTTTCCGCCTGCCTTGACCGCTGAAAAATAGCGGAACAAAAGCACAAACATAACTATGACGCACATCGCGAAAATTGCCATGTTCGCATAGGCGAGACCGTTGACGATGCTCATCGCCAGATTCACGCCGAAAACAATTCCCAGCAGAATATAGCTCACGATTATCGGCGGTGAGGTGAGGTGCAGATAGCGGTACAGTTCTTTTTCAATATCAAACGAACGCTGAAATCGGTTGACGTATTTCGGTGTCATGATTATCCTCCGTTTATTTGGATTAACGATATTATATAATGAAAAAACAGAAAAAGCAATCCCCCGAGCGAAGGAGAAATGCTCGGGGAAATCGCTTTAGAAGAGTTTAGAAGTTTTGAAAACCTTTAGAAAGAAATGAAATTATCAACAAATTAATCGGTTTAATACTTGGCGCACTCGGGAGCATTCGCGTTCGCGGAAGCCTCGTCAAACCAGATGAGGTTGTTTCCGCTCTCCTCGTCAAAGAGTTGAATAAGCTCGGGAGCAACGTCAAAGTTGATTTCCTTGCCCATGGATACATCGGCGCCGAGTCCGATTGTCGGGATAACCATTACAATATCGTCGTCGCCGCTCTTGGCGTGGATGTTGTATTCGGTACCCATCATCTCGCTGACTTCAATCTTGGCGGAGAGCTTGCCGCTTCCGACGGTGATGTGCTGCGGACGGATTCCGGCTACGATTGAGGTGGACTTGCAGTCTCTTGATTTGAGCGCCTTCTGCTGGAAGTCGCTGAGCTCGAATTTTACTCCGCGGATTTCAGCATAATACTTGCCGTTTTCGAGCAGGAGCTTGCTGCCCTTGAAGAAGTTCATCACGGGCATTCCGATGAATCCGGCTACGAACAGATTGACAGGCTTGTTGAAGAGGTCCTGAGGAGTACCTATCTGGTTGACATAGCCGTCCTTCATAATAACGATACGGTCGGCGAGCGTCATAGCCTCGGTCTGGTCGTGAGTTACATACATAAATGTTGTGTCAATTCTTTTTCTGAGCTTGATGATCTCGGCACGCATCTCATTCCTGAGCTTAGCGTCAAGGTTCGAGAGAGGCTCGTCCATGAGGAAGACCTTGGGGTTTCTTACCATAGCTCTGCCGATAGCGACACGCTGTCTCTGACCGCCGGAGAGAGCCTTCGGCTTGCGGTCGAGGTACTGGGTGATGCCGAGGATTTTCGCGACCTCGTTAACCTTCTCCTCAATCTGCGCCTTGGGAGTTCTCTTGAGCTTGAGAGCGAACGCCATGTTGTCGCGCACGGTCATGTGGGGATAGAGCGCATAGTTCTGGAAAACCATGGCAATATCTCTGTCCTTGGGAACAATGTCGTTCATAAGCTTGCCGTCGATATAAAGCTCACCCTCGGAGATATCCTCAAGACCTGCAACCATTCGCAGGGTTGTGGACTTACCGCAACCGGAGGGACCGACAAGAACAATGAACTCCTTATCCGCGATAGTAAGGTTTACGTCATGAACGGCGGTAACCTTGTTGTCATAGATTTTCTTGATTCCCTTTAAAATTACTTCGGACATAAAAACGACTTTGACGATAATGCCTCCGCAAAACCGCCTCGCAGGCAACCGCTTTGTGTTGCTCCGCATTACGGCAGGTCTCCACACTGCCGCACCGTAAGTCTGACGGTGTTGATAAACCTCCTTTTGGATGTACGCCGCTCATACAGTGGAGTGAGCAAGCGCCATTAAAATGGAAAATAATATCGAAGAAGTCCTCCGACACCTTTAGTGTAAATGATAATTCAAAAAAATAGTATATCCGTATGTTATATAAATATGTCAAAATGTTACATTTGCAACGAAATGCACATTTTTGAGTATTTTGCGCGGGCACACTCTGATTTTATATGAAAAAAACACGCCAGAAAACCGCATAAAATCTGCATTTTTCGACTAAGCTTGTCCGTAATGTATTTTTTTCGTCACAATTTATATGTATTTTTAATTCTAATTCAGAATATTTTCGCTCGTCACTTTGCACAAACAAAAAGCTCATTGTTAAAAAATTAACCAGGATATTATAATGCTTTTGTCAATAAAATTGACTAAAATCGCGCTCGCAACCGTTAATATGTAACATTATTCTATGTTTGTGTCACATTCGACTATAGCTAAATGTTATATTTGGCAGTAAAATAACATTGAACAACACCCGAGGCAGCGGCCTCAGGGCAAAATTTCAAATCTATTAACAGGAGGAATTGTTAATGAAAAAGTTATTGGCAATCATTCTCGCGGCATTGATGCTCACAGCAGCGCTCGCATCCTGCGGCGGCGGAAGCTCTGAGGAGAAGAAAGACTCCGGCAGCAGCGGCGAGAAGGCAAAAGCAATCACCGTAAACATCTGGGACGCAAACCAGCAGAAGGGTATTCAGGAAATTGCTGACAAGTGGACAGAGACTTCCGGCGTTAAGGTTAACGTAGAAGTTGTTGACTGGGACAACTACTGGACGCTTCTCGAAGCAGGCGCTTCCGGCGGCACAATGCCCGACGTATTCTGGATGCACTCCAACACAGCTCAGATGTATATGGAGAACGACGTTCTTCTCAAGCTCAACGATTACATCGACAAAGAGAAAATCGACATGAGCAAGTACTATGAAGGCGTTAAGAACCTCTACACACGCTCCGACGGCGGCGTTTACGCGCTCCCCAAGGATCACGACACCATCGCTCTTCTCTACAACAAGGCTATCTTCGACGAATACAAGGTAGACTACCCCACAGACGAGTGGACATGGGAAGACATGTATGAAGCAGCCAAGAAAATCACAGACGGCTCCAAGGGCAAGGTCTATGGTATGGCTATGAACACATCAAACAACCAGGACGGCTGGTACAACCTTATCTACAGCTACGGCGGCAAGGTTGTTACAGACGACCACAAAAGCACAACAATCGGCTCCGACGAAGCTAAGGCAGGCATGGAAATGTGCCGCAAGCTCCTCACAGTAGGCGCTCCCCAGTCTGTAGTTGCCGAGACAGGCACAGACTCCCTCTTCATGTCCGGTAAGGTCGGTATGATTACTCAGGGCTCCTGGATGATCAACTCCTTCTACACCGCAGAGAACCACGACGATTACGCTTGGGCTCTTCTCCCCTATGCTGATGTTAACGGCAACGGCAAGTGCGAGAAGGAAGAGCGCTGGTCAGCTTACAACGGTCTCGGTTGGGCAGCTTCCGCAGCTGTTTCGGATCCTGATTCCTGCGCAAGCCTCATCGCTTACTTCTGCTCCGAGGAAGGTCAGAAGCTCCAGGCTGAAAAAGGCGTTACCATGGGCGGTATGACAGGCGTTTCCGACGCGTTCGCATCTGCTTTCAAGGGCATGGACGTTTCTCCGTTCCTTAAGGCTGAAGAGTACAGCCTCTACTTCCGTCCCTACACCCGCAAGACTACTGTTTGGGAGGACGCTCTCCAGCAGGCAGGCGCGTTCCTCGATCCTTGGCAGAATCCTGACGACGCAGACCTGATGGCTAAGGCTTGCGACAACGCTCAGAAGATTATCGAAGACGCAATCGCAGCTGAATAATCACTGTTTTATAAGAAACTGATTTGTTATTAATACCGGTGGGTCGGGCTACGACCCGCCGGCATCGGAATAATTCTCGGCAAAGGAGGGACTTATGAAACAAAAAGCACTAAAGAAAAAGCGTACCAAAGCGCAGAAGCGCGAAGCGATTTGGGCTATTTGTTTTATCGCTCCGACAATCATCGGACTTATAGTTCTGAACTTCTACCCGGCGTTTGACACCCTTTGGCAGTCGTTCTGTAAGACCGGAGACTTTGGTAAAGGCAATATTTTCATCGGTTTTGAAAACTACGCCAAGGTTTTCACCGCGAGTGAGACCTGGCATTCTCTCTGGAACACCGTCAAGTACGCGCTCATTGAAGTGCCGTTCGGCGTTGTTATCGCGCTGATTCTTGCGGTATTCCTCAACAAAAAGCTCAAGGGAACCTCGCTGTTCCGCACAATCTTCTTCCTGCCCATGGTCTGCGCCCCCGCGGCTGTCGCCATGGTATGGAAATGGCTTTATAACCAGCAGTTCGGACTTCTGAACAATATGCTCGGCACGGACATCGCATGGATTTCCGACCCGGCTCTGGCTTGGGTCTCCATCGGCGTAATCGGCGTATGGTCGATTATCGGTTACAACATGGTACTGTTCATCTCGGGACTTCAGGAGATTCCGGGCGACTACTACGAAGCGGCTGAAATTGACGGCGCCACAGGCATCCGCCAGTTCTTCCACATCACCGTTCCGCTTCTCTCACCGACGACCTTCTTCATCGTTCAGACACGTATCATCGGCGCGCTGACAATCTTCGACTTCATGTTCATGGTAATGGACAAAACGAACCTCGCGCTCGAGAATACGCAGTCCATCGTTTACGTTTTCTACACCTACGCGTTCACAAACGGTAACAAGGGCTATGGCGCAGCAGTTGTTATATTCCTCGTAATCTTCATTATGATTGTTACCTTCATTCTCCAGCGCGCAGAGAAAAAACTCGTATATCATCCGTAAGAAAGGGGGAACTGATTTATGCAAAGCGCTCGTGCGAGAAATATCGCAAGTAAAATAGTTATGTACGTTGTGCTGATTATCATGGCGTTCATCATGCTGGTTCCCTTCGTGTGGATGATTCTCACAGCATTAAAAACGAATCAGGAAGCAATCTCTGTTGACCCGTTCTACATCTTCCCCGCCCACGGCTGGCACTGGGAGAACTTCGGCGAAGTATGGCAGAGCTACAACTTCCTCGTTCTCTATAAGAACACCCTGCTCATGATCCTGTTCCGTGTTATCTGCGCTTGTCTCACAGCGACAATGGCAGGTTACGCGTTCGGCAGACTGAGATTCCCGGGCAAGAACTTCTTCTTCGCCCTGATTCTTGTTCAGATGATGATTCCTTCGCAGATTTTCATCATTCCTCAGTACCTGATGGTTTCCGACCTCGGATTGCTCAACACGGTTTCCGGTCTTGTATTCCCGGGTATCGTCACCGCGTTCGGTACATACCTTCTCAAAACCGGTTACGAGGGACTTCCGAAGGATTTGGAAGAAGCCGCGGATATCGACGGCTGTAACATCGGTCAGCGCTTCCTGCGCATTATGATGCCGCTCACACGTTCGTCGATGGTATCTCTGGGTATCTTCACGGCGCTGTTTGCGTTCAAGGATCTCATGTGGCCCATGATCGTCTGCACAAAGGCTGAGACAACCACACTTTCAGCCGGTCTCGCAAAGATGCAGGGACAGTTCAGCAGCAACTATCCCACAATGATGGCGGCGGCTGTTCTGGCGGTTGTTCCGATGATAGTTATTTATGTGATTTTCCAGAAACAGTTTGTTGAAGGAATAGCTACCTCGGGCGGCAAGCTGTAAGTTCTTTATCTCTGATAAAGTTTCTTGAAATCAAACTGATAGCCGGAGGTATTACAGGCGTAATATCTCCGGCTTTTTTCTTGTATATTTATGAAATTAATGGTAAACTTTTATCAGAACGAAACAGGCAAGGCGTTTTGACAAAAGTTTATCATCCAAGTCGGAGGTGATTATAATGCATTTTAAAGAAGAAGAACCCGGTTTGTATGTGACACCGAAGGTGCGTTGCCTTGTTTATCAGCAGCGCATTACGGACGAAATCTACCTCAAGCTTTGCGGAGTTGAGCACTGCTTGCCGGACTATTATTTTGACACAAACGGCAGGGACGGCTTCCACTTTCATGTAATCCTGAAGGGCAAGGGCACTTTGTCGGTTAACGGAAAAGAACAGCAGCTTCGCTTCGGTCAGATGTTCATGACCAAGCCCGGAGAAAACACATGGTACAAGGCGGACTCAACCGACCCGTGGGTTTACTGCTGGATGACATTTGACGGAAAGCTTTCCGAAAAATGTGCCGAGGACGCCGGGTTCGTAAGCGGCGTCAATGCGCTTGATTGTCATGTTGACCCTCAGAAGTTTTTCGCCATTGTGACCAAGGTGCTCGACCAAACCGACCTGAAAACGGCAAACGTCTACTCGCGAACAGGACTTCTGCTCGAATACATCAGCGTTGCGGTGGACTCTTACTCCCATCAGGAAAAAATGAAGGGAAAAAAGGATGTCAGCTCCTCGGTAGACTATGTGCAGTTCGCGGCGGACTTCATATACCAAAACTATGCGACCGCCAAAATCAACGATGTAGCGAGATACGTGGGGCTGCACCGCAGTTATCTCACGAACCTCTTTAAGAAAAGAATGGGCATTTCTCCGCAGGAATACCTCATGCAGTGCAAGATTCACCGGGCTTGCAAAATCCTTAAGGAAACGGACAACCCCATTCAGGAAATAGCGCGGCAGGTGGGCTACGACAACCCGCTCACCTTCTCAAAGACCTTTAAGAATTTCTACGGAATCAGCCCGAAGCAATATCGGAAATCATGCAGGCAAAAAGCCGAAGATACGGAGGAAACATGAGCATTCGATACATTGAAGAAACAAAACAGATCATTCTCGAAACCAAGAACACCGCATATCAGATGAAAATTGACGAGCTCGGATATTTGCAGCACCTTTATTACGGCGCGAAGCTCGGTCAGAACGATATGTCCTATCCTTTCAGAATATATGACCACGGCTTCTCCGGCAACCCTTATGACATGCGCCTCAACCGCGCGTACTCACTCGATTCAATGCCCCAGGAGTACACCTCCTTCGGCGTCGGAGATTTCAGAGTCACAAGCATCAGAGCGTCGTGCTCCGACGGCAGCCGCTGTGCTGAGTTCCGCTATGTTGAGCACGAAATACGCGAGGGCAAGTATTCAATCCCCGGGCTTCCGTCGGTTTATGACAACGGCGACACCGTGCACACTCTTGTCGTCACGCTGATAGACAAGCCCGCGAACATCAAAATCAAGCTCTACTACGGCGTTTTCGAGGAGCTCGACATCATCACACGCGCGGCGGAGATTATCAACGCCGGCTACGAGATTGTATGGCTGAGAAAGGCGAGCTCGATGTGTCTTGAGCTTCCGTTCGGCAAGTGGGACATGATTCACTTCCACGGGCGCCACTGCATGGAGCGCCAGCCCGAGCGCGTTCCGCTCTTCCACGGAATTCATACGCTTGAATCCGGCAGGGGAATGTCAGGTCATCAGCACAATCCGTTTGTCATTCTTTGCGACCATGAAGCCACCGAGGACAGCGGAGCTTGCTACGGTGCGATGCTGATGTACTCAGGCAACCACAAGACGGAAATTGAGCGAGACCAGTTCGACAACGTGAGGATCGTTACCGGCGTCAACGACGACCGCTTCCGCTGGGAGCTTTACTCCGACGCGTCGTTCTACACCCCCGAGGTTATCCTGACCTGCGCCGAGGGCTTGACTCAGCTTTCGCACAATTATCACCGCGTTATCCGACACAATGTCGTGCGCGGAGAGCACAAGCTCAGCCACCGTCCCGTCCTGATTAACAACTGGGAGGCGACCTACTTCGATATCACCGAGGAAAAAATCCTCTCAATTGCCGAAAAGGCAAAGGAGCTCGGCATCGAAATGTTCGTGCTCGACGACGGTTGGTTCAAGAACCGCAACGACGACAACGCCGGTCTCGGCGACTGGGTTCCCGACACAAAGAAGCTCCCGAACGGGCTCGACGGACTGATCTCGAAAATCAACGATATGGGACTAAAGTTCGGACTTTGGATTGAGCCCGAGATGGTCAACGAGGACTCCGACCTCTACCGCGCTCATCCTGACTGGGCTCTCACCGCGCCCAACCGCGCGCCGATGATGGCACGCAACCAGCTCGCGCTCGACCTCTCACGCCGGGAGGTTCACGAATATCTCTTTAACACAATTTCAGACTTACTCGAAAAATATAACATCTCATACATCAAGTGGGACTTCAACCGTCCGCTTGCCGACGTATATTCCCACTCAACCCCATCGCCGAAGCAGGGCGAGGTAGCTCACCGCTATTACCTCAGCCTATACAGGCTCTATGAAAAGCTGACCGAAAAATTCCCCCATATTCTCTTTGAGGGCTGCGCCGGAGGCGGCGGCCGCTTCGACACCGGTATGCTCTACTATTCGCCGCAGATTTGGTGCTCCGACAACACCGACCCGATTTCGAGACTGAAAATTCAGTACGGAACCTCGTTCGGCTATCCGAGCTGCACCGTGGGCGCGCATGTCAGCGCTTCGCCGAACCATCAGACAGGCAGGAAAACTCCTCTCTCCACACGCGGGATCGTAGCCATGTCGGGAACCTTCGGCTATGAGCTTGACCTCACCGCGCTCTCCGACGAGGACTGCGAGGAAATCAGGGAACAGGTCAAGCGCTTCAAGGAAATCGAGCCGATTGTCCACGACGGCAAGCTCTACCGCCTCAGCCAAATGAGCGACAGCACCCACTATGTGGCGTGGCAGTATGTCAGCGCCGACCAAAGCCGCAGTCTGCTCAACATTGTTGTGACGAACCCTCTGGCAAACTCCGCGCCGGTTCACGTCAACCTGAAAGGGCTTCTCCCCGACGCTGTTTATTCCGTCAACGGAGAGTTTGAGTGTCTCGGCTCCGCTCTTATGGGCGGCGGCTACACCTTCCCGAGGCTGACAGGAGACTACCCGGCAATGCAGCTTGACATCATAAAAACAAAGTAACAGGAGCAAGCAATTGAACCCTAACAAAATTATTTGGTCTGAAGAAAAAGAAAAAATCAAAAGTCTGCCATTTAAGGAGAAAATCCGCTATATCAGAATGTACTTCTGGATTCCGATTGTGCTGATTATCTTCGTCATCGGCTTCGGAACCTTTCTCGCGATACGCATCGCAACCAACATTCCCGACAACTGGCTGATGGTGACGTTCGCGAACACCACCGCTAACGTCGGCACAGGCTCCGACTTGTGGAAGGACTTCACCGAACACGCCGGATACGACCTGACGCAGAAAAAGGTTGAATTCAACGCCGAATCCTACTTTGATTACCTGCAAAATCAGGCGAGCGGCAACGCGTACTTCAACACCTTCGTAACCCTTGCCGACACCGGCGAGCTGGACGCAATCACCATGGAGAAGGACTCGCTCACAGCGCTCGGTCAGAGCGGTCGTCTGCTCGACCTGAATGACAGGCGCTGCGCGTCAATCAAGAAGAAATACGGCGACAGATTCCTCTACTACACTCCGCCGAAGGACGACGAGGAGCACAAGGAGCCGATTGCCGTCGGAATTGACCTCAGCGACAGTATTCTCGTCACCGAGCAGCACATTTACGGCGACAGCTGCGCGCTCGGAATCGGCGCAAAGAGCGAAAACCTGAAGGAAGTCGAGGACTTCATCGACTATGTTTTGAAGGAGGGATAGGCGGTGCACGGATTTATTAACTCATTCATGAGCAACGAGAGCGCGTTCGGAAGAACGATGACGAAGGTCGGCATCATAATCTGCGCCAACCTGATGTTTGTGCTGTTCAGCCTGCCGGTCATCACAATCGGCGCGTCATACACCGCGCTGTATCACGTTATGCTCAAGACGCTCCGCTCCGGCGGCGTGACTAACCCCTTCAAGCAGTTCTGGATTGGATTCAAGACCAATTTTCTGCAATCAACGCTCGTGTGGGTAGGGTTTGTGGCTCTCGGGCTGTTCGGCTATTACGACGTGCTCATCTGCAAGCAGGCAGGAGAACCGATAAGCTTTCTGCGCTACGGGCTTTATGCGATGGGAATTGTGATGGTGCTTCTGTTCATCTATACCATGCCGTCCATCGCGGCGTTCGAGGGCAAGATTTCAGCCCACATCCGCAACGCAATCTACTTCGCGTTTCACAAGCCGTGGTGGATTCCCGTCAACCTGTTTTTTCAGGTTTTTCCGCTGTATCTGACCTACAGCGACCCGCAGCTGATGCCGCTTTACGCTTTTTGCTGGTTCTTCTTCGGCTTCGGCGCGATAACAATGCTGACATCACGTCTGCTTATAAAAGACTACAACCGCTTTCTTCCCCTTGTTGACGATTTCGGCGATTTCATCCTGACCGAGGACGGCAAGAAGATCATGCCCGGAAGTCCCGAGGAAGAAGCTCTCAATAACAGCGGCGACGTATCAGGCGGACGCGATATGTCCGAGGAAGAAATGATACGCGAGCTGCAAAAACTCGATATGTAACAAGACGGTGATATTATGAATATAGAATTACTCATAAACAAGCTTAACAACAGCGGCTTCAGGGAGGAGCTGTCGGTGCTCTACGGCAGTGACGCCGGAGTGCTCTACTCGCAGAGACAGCGTTATTCAAAAGCCGCGGAGCGCTTCCGCGAAATCTTTCAAAGCCGCGAGGACGTGCATCTTTTCTCCGCGCCCGGCCGCTCTGAAATCGGCGGAAACCACACTGACCACCAGCACGGCTGCGCACTCGGCGCGGCGGTGAACCTCGATGTCGTTGCCGTCGTCGCCTTTCACGACGAGGGCGTAATCCGCCTTTACAGCGAGGGCTACGGAATGACCGAAATCGACCTCTCCGACCTCGGAGTTCACGAGGATGAAAAGGGCAAGTCAATCTCAATCGTCCGCGGAATCGCGGCGAAGTTCGCCTCAATGGGCGTGAAAATCGGAGGCTTTGACGCATATTCCGTCTCCGACGTGCTCTCGGGCAGCGGACTTTCGTCGTCGGCAGCCTTTGAAACGCTTGTCGGAACAATCATTGACGTACAATACAACGACGGCAAGGCAGGAGAAATCGAGATAGCTAAAATCGGTCAGTATGCCGAGAACGTTTACTTCGGCAAGGGCAGCGGACTGCTCGACCAGATGGTTTGCTCGGTCGGCGGATTTGTTTTTCTCGATTTCAGAGACACCGACAATCCCGTTGTCGAGAAGCACAGCTTTGACTTTGCGGCTTCGGGCTATAACCTCTGCATAACCGACACCAAGGGCAGCCACAGCGACCTCACCGACGACTATGTTGCTGTTCCGGCAGAGATGAAGAGCGTCGCCGAATGCTTCGGCAAGGAGGTTCTCCGTGAGGTTGACGAGAAGGAATTCTTCAAGGCTATTCCCTCTCTGCGCGAGAAATGCTCCGACCGCGCGATTCTCCGCGCCATTCACTTCTTCGGCGAGAATCATCGCGCGATTGACGAGGCTGACGCGCTTGACAGAGGCGACATCGAGCGCTTTTTCAGGCTTTATCGTCAGAGCGCCGCGTCCTCGGCTGACCTTCTGCAAAATCTCTATTCAACCAAAAAGCCGCTCGAGCAGGGGATTCCGCTGGCTATCGCGGTCAGCAGAACCGTACTCGGCGAGAACGGAATGGTCAGGGTTCACGGCGGCGGATTTGCCGGAACGATTCAGGCGTTTGTGCCGCTTGACAGAACCGAAGCATACCGCGAGAAGATGGACGCGCTGTTCGGCGACGGAAGCTGCTATGTGCTGCGCATTCGTCCCGTCGGCGGCGTTAAGATAGCATAACCGGAGGAAATTATGATTTGCACAGACATTCAAAGACTGATTAATTATTCGATAGATAACAACCTTATCACAAAGGACGACGAGCTTGTCGTCCGCAATATGCTGATGGACGCTCTGCGCGTTCCCGAGTGGGACGACGATGCAGGAGCAGCTGAGCCCGGCAACGACATTGACGAGATTCTTGCGCCGCTTATTGATTTCGCGTGCAGAGAGGGCGTAATCGAGGACACCGCCGCGAACCGCGACCTCTTCGACACCAAGCTCATGGGAATCCTCACCCCCATGCCGCGCGAAATCATCCGCGATTTCCGCGGGAAATATGAGGTTTCTCCCGAGGCGGCGACGGAGTGGTACTTTGACATCAGCCAAAAGCTCAACTATGTCCGCGCCGGCAGAATCGCCAAGGACATGAAGTGGAAGTATTCTTCCGAATACGGCGCTCTCGACATCACCATCAACCGCTCAAAGCCCGAGAAGGACCCGCGCGACATTGCGAAAGCCGGAGCGACGGCTTCCGTCGCATATCCCAAGTGCCAGCTCTGCGCCGAAAACATGGGCTACGCCGGACGTCAGAACCACCCTGCGCGCCAGAACCTGCGCCCGATTCCGATAAAAATTGACGGCGGCGACTGGTATCTCCAGTACTCGCCCTACGGATATTATAACGAGCACTGCATTGTGTTCAACAGCGAGCACATTCCGATGGTGATTGACGCCGCTGTTTTCAACAAGCTTTTCGACTTTATCGGACAATTTCCGCACTATTTCGTCGGCTCCAACGCCGATTTGCCGATAGTCGGCGGCTCAATCCTCAGCCACGAGCACTTCCAGGGCGGTCACTACACCTTTGCGATGGCGACTGCTCCCGAGGAGGATGAATTTGAACTTCCGGGCTATCCCGAGGTTCACTTCGCGACGGTAAAATGGCCGATGAGCGTTATCCGCGTGAGGAGCGAGAACCGCGGACAGCTCTCAAAGGCGTGCGCAAAAATTCTGCAAGCATGGCGCGGCTACACCGACGAGGGCGCGAACATCTTCGCGTTCACCGATAACACCCCTCACAACACAATCACTCCGATTGCGCGCATGAAGGACGGGCTGTATGAATGCGACCTCGTGCTCCGCAACAACATCACATCCGAGGAAAGACCTCTGGGAGTTTATCACCCGAACCCGGCGCTCCACCATATCAAGAAGGAGAACATCGGGCTCATCGAGGTCATGGGGCTGGCGGTACTTCCGGCTCGTCTCGCGACTGAGCTTGAAGCCGTCAGAAAAGCGCTCATAAACGGCGACGACCTCACCGCAAATCCGCAGACGGCAAGCCACGCAGAGTGGGCGGCTGAATTCATGCCGAGACACCCCGAGTTTAACGCCGAGAACGCCATGGACATCATCCGTGCCGAGGTCGGCGCAGTGTTCGAGCAGGTACTGCTCGACGCAGGAGTGTTCAAGCGCGACGCAAAGGGCAAGGCGGCGTTCATGAGATTCATCGGTTCCTTGTGATTAGCAATGACAGAATATGAACGCATGCTGCAGGGGCTGAATTACGACCCCTGTGATGATGAAATAATGAATGAACAGCGGAAATACCAGGACGCGCTGTGGGAGTTCAATCAGCTCAAGCCGTCCGATATCGCCGCAAAAATAAAATATATGAAGGAAAACTTTGCCGAATGCGGCGACGACTGCTACATCGAGCTTCCGTTCCGCGCGAACTGGGGCGGTCATCACGTGCACTTCGGCTCGGGAGTTTACGCGAATTCCAACCTCACTCTGGTTGACGACGGACACATCTATGTCGGCGACCGGGTTATGATTGGGCCGAACGTCACCGTCGCAACCGCAAATCATCCGCTCGAGCCTGAGCTCCGTGAGAAGGGCTTGCAGTATAACCGCGACGTGAGAATCGGCGAAAACACCTGGCTCGGCGCCGGGGTAATCATCGTGCCCGGCGTGACAATCGGCAAGAACACCGTCATCGGCGCCGGCAGCGTAGTCACCCGGGACATTCCCGACAACGTGCTCGCCGTCGGAAATCCGGCACGGGTTATACGCGAAATCGGCACGAAAAAATAATACGGAGGACGCTATGTTTGATATTTTGACAATCGGCGAAATGCTGATAGACCTTACCCAGACCGGAGTTTCCGACGCGGGAATTCCGGTGTACACCGCGTTTCCGGGAGGAGCGCCGGCGAACGTTGCCGTAGCGGCTGCGAAGCTCGGCGCAAAAACCGCATTCATCGGCAAGGTCGGAAACGACGCCTTCGGCAAGCTGCTTGTTGACACCGTGAAGCAAAACGGCGTCAACGCAGACAACATGATTGTCAGCGACAGCGCGAACACCACACTTGCCGTCGTCTCTTTGCAGGAGAGCGGCGAGCGTGACTTTTCGTTCTACCGCAGGGGCTTTGCGGACACTCTGCTCTCGGATGACGAAATCTCCGACGAAACTCTGAAAGACACCAGGATCCTGCACTTCGGCTCGGTCAGCCTGACCGATGAACCGGCGCGAAGCGCCACGCTGAACGCCGCACTCCGCGCGAAAAACACGGGCGCGACAATCACCTATGACCCCAACTACCGCGCGAGCCTCTGGGAAAGCGCCGACGAGGCGATTGAGCAGATGAAGGCTCCGCTCGACATAGTTGACATTCTCAAAATTTCCGACGAGGAGCTTCCTCTGCTTGCCGGAACCGACGACGCGGAATCGGGCACAAAGCTACTCAGCGACAAGTACGGAAAAATGCTGATTTTGCTCACCCTCGGCGCAAAGGGAGCCTACTACCGCTTCGGCGATTTGACCGGAATGTGCGAGGGTGTGAAGGTCAAGGTTGCCGACACAAACGGCGCCGGCGACACCTTCTTCGGAGCTTTTCTGAGTTCTATGGCGCGGCTCGGGAAATTCAGCCCCTCAGAACTCACCGAAAACGAAATCAGGGAGCTCGTCAGCTACTCCAACAAGGCGGCGAGCATAACAACCTCAAGGAGCGGCGCAATCCCTGCTATGCCAACATCGGAAGAAATGAAGTGATTATATGAAATCCACCGCAAAATGGGAGAAAGAATTCGCGGACAGGTTCGCGGCACGTTTTGACGAGCTCAAGGAGCTGTACTGCAAGGTATATAACAACGACATCAGGGCGTTCCGCTGGCTCGCAGGCGCAATGCACGAGTATTACCAAAAGCGCGGCGCGGAGCTCAGAAGGCTCGACCGCGAGCGCGAAAAAACGCCTTTCTGGTACAGCACCAACGACATGGTCGGAATGATGCTGTATGTTGACAACTTCCGCGACAACCTCAGCGGGGTTCGGGAGAAAATAGATTACATCAAGGAGAGCGGCGTCAACTACCTGCATCTCATGCCGCTGCTCAAAAGCCCCGTGGACAGGAGCGACGGCGGCTATGCCGTGGCGGATTTCCGCCGCGTTCAACCGGAGCTCGGCACAATAAAAGACCTCGAAGCGCTGACCTCGGAATGTCACAAGAACGGAATCAGCGTTTGTCTCGACTTTGTGATGAACCACACAAGCGAGGATCACGAGTGGGCAAAGGCGGCGCGCTCGGGCGACGAAGAAATGCGCAAGCGCTACTTCTTCTTTGACGGTTGGGACATTCCGCGCGAATTTGAACGGACTGTTCCGCAGGTGTTCCCCACAACTGCTCCCGGTAATTTCACCGAGCTTGAGGACGGAAGCATCGTGATGACGACGTTCTATCCCTATCAATGGGATCTCAACTACGGCAACTGCGTGGTGTTCAACGACATGGTGTGCAACATGCTCTATCTCGCCAACCGCGGAATCGACATCATCCGCCTTGACGCTGTTCCGTACATATGGAAGGAGCTCGGCACAAGCTGCCGCAATCTTCCCACCGTTCACAAGCTTGTGCGCATGATGCGCATTGTCTCCGAGATTGTGTGCCCGTCCGTGCTTTTGCTCGGCGAGGTCGTTATGGAGCCGAAGAAGGTGGCTCCGTACTTCGGCACCGGGGAAAAGCCCGAGTGTCACATGCTCTACAACGTCACCACGATGGCGAGCACCTGGCACACTGTCGCGACGAAGGATGTAAGGCTTCTGGCGCGCCAGATGGGACAGCTTGCTCAGCTGCCGAAGGATTATGTTTTTCTCAACTATCTGAGATGTCACGACGACATTGGCTGGGGACTGGACTACGTTTATCTTGCGTCACTCGGCATGGCGGAGATTCCTCACAAGAAGTTTTTAAACGACTATTTCACCGGAAAATTCGAGGGCAGCACCTCAAAGGGCGAGCTGTATAATGACGACGAAAGCCTCGGCGACGCCCGGCTTTGCGGCACTACCGCCTCGCTCTGCGGAATTGAAGCCGCGCTTGCGGAAAACGATTCCGACGCGCTGAAAAAGGCTGTTGACTGCGACATAATGCTGCACGCCTACATGCTCAGCCAAAGCGGAATTCCCGTAATCTACAGCGGCGACGAAATCGCCGGGCTGAACGACTACACCTATCACGACAACCCCGACAAGGCGGCTGACAGCCGATATCTCCACCGGGGAAAATTCGACTGGAAAAAGGCGGAGAACAGAAACGATTCAAAGACCGTCGAGGGAAAAATCTACCAAAGCATCGTAAAGCTTGAAAAAATCAGACGCGAACACAAGGCGTTCACCGCTTCGGCTGATTTTTCGGTTCTCGACACCGGCTCGGACGCTGTTCTCGGGCTCAGGCGAGAGTACGAGGGCGAAAAGCTGTACGCCTACTTTAACTTTAGCGGCAGTGAACAGCTGACGTTCTTTGACGCCATAATTTCCGGAACTGATTTGATGACCAACGAGGAAATCCGCGGCTTGTCCGAAACACTGGAGCCCTACGGATTTTTATGGATACTATGTGTGAAATAATAACGAAAAGGCATAAGGTGAAATTATGCGAAAAATTATTCATATAAACGACGGATGGGAGTTTACTCCGTCATTTGACGACGAATTTCTGAGCGGCAAGGGCACGGCGGAAGAGGTTCGCCTGCCGCACACCTGCAAGGTTATTCCATACGACTACTTTGACGAGAGCATCTATCAGATGGTCTGCGGCTACCGCAAAAAGCTCAATTTGAGCGAACGCGGCGACCGGCGCGCGTTCGTCTGCTTCGGCGCGGCGGCGCACTATGCGAGGGTTTACCTTGACGGCGAGCTCATCGGCGAGCACAAGAGCGGCTACACCGCGTTTGAGCTCGAGCTTGTCACCGACAATCCCTCTCCCCTGCTCGTTGTTGAGCTCGACACGCGCGAGAGCCTGAACTTTCCGCCGTTCGGCAAGGTTATCGACTATCTGACCTACGGCGGACTTTACCGCGAGGTAAGACTCGAATACCGCGCCGAAAGCTACATCGGCGATGTGTTCGCAAAGCCGTCGGTGCCCGAATCCGTGAGAGTTACGCCGAGAATGAAGCCAAAGATGGTCTCGGTTCTCAAATTTGACGGAAGGCTTGACTGCGAGCTTGACATCATCGGAAGCGCGGACGAGGTGCGTCTTGCCGTAACCGAAAAGGGCGGCGATAAGGTGCTCGGCGAGCTCACTTCCCCTCAAAAGAAAAGCTACAGCCTCACCGTCCCGGAGGCTCACCTTTGGGACGCGCTCAGTCCCGCGCTCTATGAGCTTGATGTACAGCTGATTAAGGGCGGCGAGGTCACTGACGAGGTCAAGACCGCCTTCGGCTTCCGCAGGGCGGAATTCAAAAGCGACGGCTTCTTCCTCAACGGCAGAAAGTTCAAGCTGCGCGGTCTCAACCGCCACCAGAGCTATCCGTTCGCAGGCTACGCCATGCCGCGCTCAATGCAGCGGCTCGACGCGGATATTCTCAAGAGCGAGCTCGGCTGTAATGCGGTCAGAACCTCGCACTATCCTCAGTCACATCATTTTATCGAGCGGTGTGACGAGCTGGGAATGCCTGTTTTCACCGAAGCTCCCGGCTGGCAGAACCTCGGCGACGACGAATGGAAGGACGTCGGCGTAGAGGCGGTAAAGGAAATGGTGCGCGAATACCGCAACCATCCTTCGATAATACTCTGGGGAGTTCGAATCAACGAAAGTCCCGACGACCATGATTTTTATGTCCGCACCAACGAAGCGGCGCGCACACTTGACCCGACGCGCGCTACAGGAGGCGTTCGCTGTCACAAGCACAGCGAGCTCCTCGAGGACGTTTATACATACAACGACTTCGTCCACGACGGAGTTCAGCCCGGCTGCGAGCCGAAGAAAGCTGTAACCTCCGACATGAACAAGGCGTATCTCATTTCGGAATACGGCGGTCATATGTATTCCACCAAAGCCTTTGACGACGAGGAACACCGCCTCGAGCACATGCTCCGTCACGCCCGCACTCTCGACGCGGTAGCCTCTCACGACGATATTGCCGGCTCGTTCGGCTGGTGCATGTTCGATTACAACACGCACAAGGAGTTCGGCTCCGGAGACAGAATCTGCTATCACGGCGTTTGCGACATGTTCCGCAACAAGAAGCCGGCGGCGCTGCTATACGCCATCCAGGACAGCAAGGACACTATTCTCGGGCTGAGCTCGTCGATGGATATCGGCGACCACCCGGCAACCAACCGCGGACGCGTATATATCCTCACGAACGCCGACAGCGTCCGTTTCTATAAAAACGACAGCTTTATTCACGAATATACTCACGAGGGCAGCGAATTCCCGAACCTCGCTTATCCCCCGATTGAAATCACCGACTATATCGGCGACCGGATAGAGGAGAACGAGGATTTCACCCCGAAGCAGGCGAGATATGTCAAGGACATTCTCAACGAGAGCTCACGGTTCGGCATGAACAATCTCTCCGCCGACGCAAAACGCAAGGCGGCATACCTCATGATGAGGTACGGAATGGACGCCGACGCGGCGTATCGTCTGTACGGAAAATACATCGGAAACTGGGGCGACAAGAGCACGGTTTTCCGCCTTGAAGCCTACAAAAACGGCAGGCTTGTCAAGGAGCTCAGCGTATCCCCGTTTGAAAAACGTATCCTAACAGCCGAGGTTGACCACACAAAGCTTGTCGAGGGCGAGACCTATGACGTGGCGGCGGTTCGCATTAAGATGACCGACCAGAACGGAAATAATCTCCCCTACTGCTTCGAGACGGTGAGGACGGAGGTCTCGGGCGAGATTGAGCTCATAGCCGAAAGCCCCGTCATTCTCCGTGCCGGAATGAGCGGTCTCTACGTCCGCACAAAGGGCAGGGAGGGCAAGGCGTCCCTCACACTGAGTGCGCCCGGATGTGACAGCGTGAAGATTGATTTTGAAATTTCACTCAACAAATGAGCACTTTGGCGGCGCGTTCCGACCCCATGCGCCGCGTAAAAGCTCCCGCGCTTCTGCATGGGAGCTTTTATACTAAGTATCTGCTGAACTCAACAAGAATTGAACACATCAACAGGAGTAGCTATGCAACAGGATTTTTATGATTATAAAGAAGCGCTGAAGCTCGGACAAAAGAACTGCAAGGCAAAACTTTCCGCGGAAGAGAACCCGTATCTGCCCGTGCTTGACGACATTGTGCCGCCTGAAAAATCGCTGACCGGAACACACCTCGGTGTTACTCAGATCCCGGTCTGGTTCATAGTCGGAACAAAAACAGCCGGCAGGGTCAACGCCTTTGCCTCGAACTTCATGCCGATTCTCGAAGAAGGAACAGAATTTGCCGACAAATGGGAAACGCTCTACCGCTCACACCTCAGCGAGGGAATCCGCGACCCGATAAAGGTCTATGAGTATCTCAACCGATATTATGTTGAAGAAGGCAACAAGCGCGTAAGCGTGCTGAAATACTGCAACGCATACAGCGTAGCGGCGGACGTAATCCGCATTTTGCCCGAAAAATCAGACGACGAAAAAATCAAGCTCTACTATGAGTTTGTCGAGTTCCACCGCATCACCGGAATCAACTTTGTGGAATTCACAAAGCTCGGGAGCTATCACTCTCTGCTCAGCGCGATGGGAAAGCAGTTTTACACTCGCTGGAGCGTTGAGGAACAGCGCCGTTTTTCGGGAGCGTACTACTTCTTCGAGAAGGCGTACCGCGAGAGCGGCGGCGGCAAGCTCAAGATGACGATCGGCGACGCGATGCTCAGCTATATCAAGATTTACGGTTACTCTCAGCTTCAGAACGCAGGCGAGACGGAAATCGGCTTCAACCTGAAAAAAATGTGGGAAGAAATCGCCCTGAACGAAAAGACCGAGGCGATTGAAATCAAGGCGGAGCCGTCCGAGGAGAAGAAGCCCTCGCTGCTCTCCAAGGTTCTGCCGCTGAGCAAGCCGGCGGTGCTCAGGGCAGCGTTTGTGTATGACGTTCACCCCTCAAAATCCGGCTGGGTCAACGACCACGAGCTCGGCAGAAAGCACGCCCAGACCGTTCTGGGAACTCAGGTTGAGACCTCGGTCTACATAATGGAGGACATTGAAAGGCTCCCCGAGGTGCTCGAGAAGGCGGTCGCCGACAACAACAAGCTGATTTTCACAACCTCTCCGCGAATGCTCAAGGCGGCTCTCAAGGCGGCGGTTGACCATCCCGAGGTCACCGTCATGAACTGCTCGCTTAATATCTCGCACCGCTATGTGCGAACCTACTATACACGAATGTATGAGGTCAAGTTTATCCTCGGCGCGCTCGCCGGGTCGCTGACCGAAAGCGGACGGCTGGGCTACATCTGCGACTATCCGATTTACGGTCAGATTGCAGGAATAAACGCCTTTGCGCTGGGCGCTCAGATGGCAAATCCGCGCGCGAAGGTTTTTCTTGAATGGTCGTCCGTCAAGGGCGCCAAGGAAGCCGCCCTCTCGCTCGGCAGACAAAATATCCACATCATCTCCTCGCTCGACAGCTCGCGCTTTGACAATGACGACCGCGTGAGCTACGGTCTTTCCCACGTTGAAAACGGAAATTCACGGCTGCTCGCGAGCCCTGTTCTGAAATGGGGAGTATATTATGAGAAAATTCTCCGCTCAACGCTCAGCAACACGATCCAGAGCGAATACGCCGAGAGTGACCGCGCGCTGAACTACTTCTGGGGAATGTCCGCCGGAGTTGTTGACATCGAATATTCAAAGGAGCTGCCGCTTTCGTCGCGCAGATACGCCGACTTCTTCCGCGACAGCCTTATCCGCGGCGCCGGCAGACCTTTTTTGACGCCGTTCTTCACCCAAAGCGGCGAAATCATCGGCTATCACCAGCGCGAGCTGAGCCTCAACCAGATTATCAACATGGATTACCTCGTGGATAATGTCATCGGAAGCATTCCTGCCTATGACGAGATGACACCTGTCGGTCAGACAACCGTAGACATGGTCGGCGTTCATCAGTCCAAGCAGGAGCCAAGCGTGGCAGAGGTGCACGAATAATGAGAATTTTAGCAGTATCCGACGTTCCGTCAGACCGTTGGTATAAGTTTTACAAGCCCGGAAAGCTCGACGAATTCGACTTGATTCTCTCCTGCGGAGACCTCAAGCCCGAGTATCTTGAATTTTTGGTGACGATGGCGCGTTGTCCGCTGATTTATGTTCACGGCAACCACGACGAGGGCAACGGACGCGACCCTCAGGGGTGTATATGCGCCGACGACCGAATCATCGAATACGGCGGTCTGAGAATTCTCGGGCTGGGCGGTTCGTATCAGTACCGCGAGGGAAAGTATATGTTCACTGAACGCGCGATGAAAAGCCGCGTCAAAAAGCTCTGGCTTCCGCTGAAAAAGCACCGCGGCTTTGACATTCTGCTCACCCACGCCCCGGCGCTCGGGCTGAATGACTTCGAGAATATTTCGCACAGGGGGTTCGACTGCTTCAACACCCTGATGGAAAAATATGAGCCGCGATATTTTATCCATGGACACATTCACCTCAACTACGACTTCCGCCTTCCGCGGAAATCACAAAAGGGCAAAACAACGGTCATCAACGCGTTTGATTACTGCATTATTGACACCGGGGAGGACGAAGAATGAACCAAATGGCAAAGAGAGTAATAATGAGCGTGCTCGGCGTCGCAATCTGCGGCGTCAGCGTCGGAATGTTCAAATTCGCCGCGCTCGGCGTTGACCCGTTCCAGTCACTGATGAGCGGACTGGACGCGGTAATCCCCATCAATTTCGGCACGCTGTATGTCATCGTGAACGTGGTTCTGCTGCTGTTCGCGTTGATTTTCGACCGCAAAAAAATCGGTATCGCAACCTTCATCAACCTCTTCCTGCTCGGATACATCGTCGAATTCTCCCAGTCAATATGCGAACGGCTGATGCCCGACGCTCCGATATGGCTGAGAATTCTGATTCTGGCGGTCGCGATAGTAATCCTCTGCCTTTCCTCCGCACTCTACTTCACCGCGGATTTGGGCGTTTCCACCTACGACGCCGTCGCGCTCGTCTGGTCGCAAAAACAGAGCAAAATCAAATTCCCGGTATGCCGCGTTGTCTGCGACTTCGTTTGTGTGGCGCTCGGAGTTGCGCTGCTGTTCATCTCCGGACAGAGCGTCGGCGAGATTTTCGGCTCGGTCGGAATCGGAACGATTATCACCGCCTTCTTCATGGGACCGCTGATTTCGTTCTTCAACGTTCACGTCGCGCAGCCCATACTCGGAAAACCGAAAACAAACGACAAAAATCAAGGCTGATTTTTTGAAATAGAATTATAATCTATCCGTTTTGTGATATAATCATAAAAATTTTTTTAAGGAGGAAAAATATGAAAAGCTCAAAGAAAATTGTCAGCGTATTTCTTTGCGCGGTAATGTGCTGCTCGATGTTCGCAATCGGCGCTCAGGCTGCCGCCAAAAAGACAAAGAACTACGTCAAATCCATCAGCGTTGCCCAAAAGGCAACAATCACAATTCCTGCTGACAAGAAAACCCTTGCCAAAAACTACAAAGTAACCGTCAAGGTCAGCGGCAAGGCTTCAAAGGCGTTCACCGCCAAGTCGAACAAGACCGCGGTTGCCGCCGTCAAGGTTGTCGGCAGCAAAATCAAGGTCACGGCGAAGAAAGCCGGAACAGCCAAAATCACCGTAACCACAAAGGCAAAGAACCTCAAGAGCAAAAAGCTCAGCAAAACTCTCACCGTCACAGTCAAGAAGAAAAAGCCTGTAACACCTGCGTCGCTCTCGAAATACTATGTTGACCTGGAGTTAAACTACAACCCTTATGTTGACACAAGAAAACTGAGCTCGGGTTATCAGGACGTTTATGAAATGATTAATAACCCCAACCCGGACGCCGCTTATTATGCTGTAACGGCTGACAAGAGCGTAGCGGAAGCCGCCGCACGCGGAACTGAAATCAAAACAGCGGACAAGGGCACAACAACCGCCGACGTCTTTGAAGAACTGAACGGAACCGATAGAAAGCTCGGCACAGTCAACATCACGGTCAACGATATCGACACCGCGACCGCAGTAAACAACCTGCTTCTCTCCTATGATAAGCCCGGCATGTATGCCGTCTACTTAAAGCTCAATTTTGACAAAAAGACCGCGGACGTCGGCTCACTGTACAGAGAAGCGCTGATTAATAACGCAGAGCTTGGCACCAAGCTTGATGAAAAGGACTTCACACTCAGCTTCAGCTCAAACAACGAGAAGGTTGCAACAGTAAACGAGGACGGCATCATCACCGGCGTTAAAAACGGTGAAGCGCAGATTACCGGAACCATCACCTTTGCGGACGAATCCGAAACCGAAGAATACACAACCGTAACGGTTTCCGGCGCCGCTCTCGAGAAGGTCGAGGGATATACCATCGACAACATCCGCGAGTATGTTCTCGGTCTTGACACTCCCGTTGAGCTTGCGGACGGCAGCACCGCCCCGATGATCAACTTTGACAACGCAGCTACAACGCCGGCGCTCAAGGCTGTTCAGGACGCTATCGAGGAAGAGCTCAAAATGTACGGCTCAATCGGCAGAGGTTTCTCCCAGAAATCAAACCACTCAACCGACGTCTACAACGCGACAAGAGACAAGGTTCTCGACTTCTTTTCAGCAGATCCCGAGCTCTACACCTGTTTCTATGTCAACAGCACAACCGACGGTCTCAACAAGCTCGCCTCTGCTCTCATCGAGAGCAAAGACGACCTCGTGCTCACCACCAGAATCGAGCACCACGCCAACGACCTCAGCTGGCGCGAGCGCTGCAACAAGGTTCTCTATGCCGAGGTTGACGAGCAGGGACGCGTTATCTACGACGATATCGAGAAGCTCCTCAAAAAGAACAAGGTAAAGATTGTTTCCGTATCCGCCGCGTCTAACGTCACAGGCTATGTCAACGACGTTCACAGAGTTGCAAAGCTCGCCCACAAGTACGGCGCTATGATAGTTGTTGACGGCGCTCAGATTGTTGCTCACCGCAAATTCTCGATGATGGGCGACCTCAACGACCCGACCGACGACATCGACTTCATTGCTTTCTCCGCTCACAAGATGTATTCACCCTACGGCGGCGGCGCTGTTGTAGGTCTCACCTCAGAGCTCAACAAGCACGTGCCCACCTTCTACGGCGGCGGCACAATCAAGGTTGTCGGCGACGACTGGCGTATTCTCAAGGACGCCCCGGCGGTTTATGAGGCAGGCTCACCCAACTATCCCGGCGTTGTCGGTCTCGGAAAAGCGATTGACGTGCTTTCCACAATCGGCATGGACAAAATCGAAGCACACGAGAAGGTTCTCAACCGCAAGATTATTGACGGGCTCAAAAAGCTCGACAATGTCATCATCTACGGCGACACCGAGAACATCGACGACAGAGTAGGCGTTGTCACCTTCAATTTCTCTGACATCAATACCTACTTCATTTCCCAGAAGCTCTCCGAAATCGGCGGCGTAGCCACACGACGCGGCGCGTTCTGCGCTCACCCCTATGTATGGAGACTGATGGGTATTTCCGACGAAACCGCAAAGTCCTTCGAGAACTGCACGGACGTCAACACCGCTGGTATGGTTCGCGTAAGCTTCGGAATCTACAACAACGAGCAAGACGTTGACAAGTTCCTCGAGCTTATGCCGAAGGTTATGGAAGAAGCCATGAAGCTTCAAAAAACAACTCCCGCAAACCCGCTCTATTAAAAATCTCAGCAACCGGCTCAAAACGAGCCGGTTCTTTTTATCTAACCATTGAATAACATGATATAATACGATATAATAGAAAAATGCGGAGGTGGATTATGGCTTCTTCAAAGGATTATCTGGAATATATTCTCGGTCAGCTCAGCGAGCTCGACGATATTACATACCGCGCGATGATGGGCGAATACATCCTATACTGCAAATGCAGGATTTTCGGCGGCATTTATGACAACCGCTTTCTCGTCAAACCGACAAAATCGGCAAAGGCGCTCATGCCCGACGCCGCGCTTGAGCTCCCCTATGACGGCGCGAAGGGAATGCTCCTTGTCGATAACACCGACGACAAAGAGTTCCTGAGCGAGCTTCTCGGCGCAATGTACGACGAACTCCCTGTGCGAAAAAAGAAATAACACAACAAACCACCGCTTTCAAAACCGTGCTTCCATTCATCAGCAAATAATGTTTTATTGTGTCGCAGCAATAAGAAGCCGGTGGTTTTGTGCCGCGCATTTTTGCTTTGGCTCTTGAAACCGAAAAATAATTGTGAGAATTTTCAAAATTTTTCCATTTCCTATTGAATAATTCTGATTATTGATGTATAATCAAAGCACTGTATTGGTATTATCGGCAATTTTTGCCTGATAATAACCGCCACCGCCGTTTTACTGACCGTAACGGCGGTGGTTTTTTCGATTATGTTAATCCGTTAATCATAATACTAAGTACCGATATATGTTGTTAAAGTTAAATATTTAATTGAAAATAATTAATCAAAAGTTTTATAATATTTTTTGTTGAAAAAAGACATCAAAATATAGTATAATAAAATGTAAATGTTTTTCGGAGCATTCCAATGCCTGATATTTTTAATATGAGGTCAGCAGGCGGAACATTTTACAATTAACAAATAACAATAAACAGTTGAGATTGAGCAGTGCAAGCCTTCCGCTAACTCTCAAACTTTCAACTTTTACAAAGGAGGAAAACTAATGCAAAAATTTATTAAAAGACCGCTGAGTATCTTGCTCGCGGCACTAATGCTCGTCAGTGTTTTCACGGTTGTGCCCATCACTGCGAGCGCGGCTGATAAGATGGAAACAGTTAGCCTTTCATCGCGCTGTAACGAAGATGATGAGGCCATAACATTCAGTTCGGACCACTTTTTGTTTGAGCCGGGCGATTATTTGTCCTCGCTTACTGACGCCTGGCTGCTCGACGGAGATTATCCCGAAGACAGTTATTTTGACATCACCGCCTTAAACGAAGAAACCATCACGAAGCTGGTGCTCCACAGAACCAATAGCGAAAACACCCCTGTTGTCACTGTAAACGGAAATAATGTTTCTTATACGAAATCAGGTTCAAGCTTTACCTTTGATAACATAAATGCTTCTGAAGTACGGATAGGCGCAAACGGTAATTATGACGAAGAAGGTATATTAGACTGCTATTGCGAGATTGAATCTGTTGACATCTATTATTCCGGCGGCGCTACTGCTTTTGATGTAGTGTGGAAAAACTGGGACGGCTCCGTTCTCGAAACCGACCAGAAGGTTCCGGAGGGTACCATCCCAACCTACGACGGCGCACCGCCCACCAAAGCAGAGACCGAGTTCTACACCTACACCTTCAAAGGCTGGACTCCCTCTGTTACTGCCGTAACCAAAAAAGCGACCTACACGGCGACTTACACCGCAACGCTGAAAGATGGTGTTACCGAAAAAATGGAAACAATCAGTCTGGCACATCATTGTGATAGCGTTTTCGCCACAAGCTTCAACTCAAACCGCTTTTCAGTTATCCCTAACGAAGACAACGTGGGGGGAAATCCGGGCAGCTGGGACTTTGATGGTTATGATTATATAAGCTCCTATGCTGACATCAAAGCCAGATACGGAGAAATCATCACGAAGCTGGTCGTTCACAGTGACAACAGCGGATCCAATCCGGTTGTCACCGCAGACGGAAGCAATATTGCTTACACTCAATCCGGCAAAAACTACACCTTTGATGGCATCGGCGCTTCTCAAGTCAGGATAGGCTCAGAACATTCCGACACCAAATATCTCACTGTCACAGCAATTGACGTCTATTTTGTTGGCGGCGCTACTGCTTTTGATGTAGTCTGGAAAAACTGGGACGGCTCCGTTCTCGAAACCGACAAGAACGTTTCCGTGGACACCATCCCAACCTACGACGGCGAAAAACCCACAAGACCCGGCAACGATATGTACAGCTACACCTTCAACGGCTGGACGCCTGAGGTTGTTGCGGTAGCAGGCGAAGCAACCTACACCGCTGCCTTTACCTCAACGGCGAATTACTCTGAAGCAGATGTGCAAAAACGCACGATTACTCTGCCCAACCATCAAGACCCGTTCAGCACTAACCGCTTTTCTGTCGAACCGGGTTCGAATGTATTCAATGATAACGGATGGGAGCTTGACGGCGATTATGACGATGGCAGCACGATTTCGATTTCTGCCCTGAACGGAGAAAAGATTGTAAAGGCTGTATTATACAGAAGCGAAGGCGATAATCATCCTATTATAGTTGCAGATGGACAAACTGTCGTCGGCACACAGAACGGCAGCCAGTTCACCTTCGAAAACATGAGCGCTTCTGAATTCACTATAGAACCAAATAAGAATTATGATACCTTTACGCTGGACAGCTGTCTGTCTGTCAATAAGATTGACATCTATTATATCGGCGGAACTCCCGGATATACCGTAACATGGAAGAACGCGGACGGCACAACTCTCGAAACCGACGAGGATGTTATCGAAGGCACGATGACGAACTATGACGGCTCAACGCCCCAAAAGGCACCTACAGATGAGTTTGAATACAAGTTTATCGGCTGGGATCCCGAGGTTGATGACGTATACCAAGACACTACCTACACCGCGCAGTATGAAGAAGTACCGCATTTCAAAATCACATGGAAGAACGAGAACGGCTCGGTTATTGACAGTACCTACGTTTTGCCCGGCGCAGCGCCCACCCACAGCACTCCCAAAAAGGCTGAAACCACTTATTATACCTACACATTCACCGGATGGACGCCCGAGGTCGTTGCGGCAACGGAAAACGCTGAATACACCGCAACCTTCAAGGCAGTTCACAAGCCCGCGAACATCACTACCGGCAAATATATCCGTATGGGCTCTTACAACGGCGTGCCTGTTGACTGGTACTGCCAGAGAGTCAACAGTACCGGATATATGATGCTCTGTAAATACGGTCTTAAAGCCGGCAGATTCGGCTCCAACGCAACCTACAAAACGAGTGATATTCATAAATGGCTCGAAGGTTCCTTTGCAACCGATTTGGGCTTGACAAAGGCTGAGCTTAGCATTGTGCGCACCGTCAACCTTTCTTCGACAAACGGCGACGGTTCCGATCGCTTCATCATCCCGTCTTATGACAATGACGAGCTGAACAAAGGTCAAAAGGTTAATGCTCCGTATAACATCAACAACCCATCAAGCCTCTTAAGCATTTACTGGCTCCGCACAGCAAGAGACACCAGCAACGCAAGAGTCATCAACCACTCCAAGGACGGCTCGCCCGTTGCGACCGTTGCCGCACGCTACAGCGGCGTTACAAATTCACAGTGGATTCGTCCGATGTTCTATCTGGATACCACCGCTGTAAAGAAACTCGCTTGCGAAGGCACGGGCACAGCGGCTGATCCATATGTATTTGAGCAGAGATACAATGTTACCTCAAACGTCACACCAAGCGGCAGCGGTACTGTTACGGCAACAGCGGCGCGTGACGGTCAGACAATCTTCAGCGGTTCTATGCCGAAGGAAATGGTAACCGGCGCAGAGATTACTCTGACAGCAACACCCGCGACAGGCTATGTGCTCAAGAGCCTTACCGTAACAGACGCTGACGGCGCACCCGTTCCGGTTAACGGCAACAAGTTCACCATGCCCGAGAGCGATATCACCATAACGACTGAGTTTGAAAAGCTGAAGTTCACCATAACATGGCAGGACGACGAGGGCTCCGTTATTGACACAGCAACAGTCGAATACGGCGAAGTACCGACTCACGCTGAACCCGTAAAGGAATCTACCGACGAATTTGATTACACCTTTGCCGGCTGGTCTCCCGAGGTTACTGCCGTTACAGCCGACGCAACCTACACCGCAACTTTCAACAGCACAAAGCGTTCCTACACCATCACATGGAAGAACGGCGATGATGTTCTTGCAACCGACTCCGTCACTTACGGAGAAACTCCTGTTTATACAGGCGAAACTCCCGCGAGGGCTGCGGACAACGAGTACATCTACAAGTTCGCCGGCTGGTCTCCCGAGGTTACTGCTGTCACAGGCGACGCGGAATACTCCGCACAGTTCACATCCGAGCCGAAACCTGTTTCCGACACTTACACTACAGAGGACGGCAAAGTTGTCGAGCTCGCCGGGACCTTCACTCGCGACGCGGACGACAAGGCTAACTTCGGCATCGGCAACGTGTTCAAGAATCTTGAAATCCTCGGTGTTCAGAAAAAGCACAGCGATGCGGACGAGAGCCGCGGAGTTCGTTTCGTTACGGTAATCGACAACGAAGTTGTTCAGGACGCCGAAGACTACGGCTACATCGCAGTTGCAGGCGACGACATGAATGACGCGAGAGAGAAAATCGCGGACGTAACTCTCGACACTGTTTCCGCGAAAAACGTGTTCACCTGCAAGGGAACCGACAACACTGTCAGCGGAGACTACGGAAAGTATAGCTCCGACAAGAGCTATAAGTACGTCACCTTCGCGATTAACAACATCAGAGAGAAGGGCGTCGCGGTTATGTTCTATCTCAAGGACAAGAACGGCAACGTCTACTACGCGCCTTACACAAACAAATCAGGCGATAGCTTCAACAACTGCGCGGTAGACTGGGCAGCTCTTACCGGCAGCAACTAATTAAAGGAGAAATGAACATGAAGGAATATAAAGTACCTGAAATCGAAAAGATTGAATACGGCACCGAGGACACCCTTACGGAGAGCAACGAGGACAACAAGACAGTTTCCGACATCAACGAGCTCCTCAATGAACCCACCGCTCCTTGACGCAGGGTGTTGCTATGAAAAAAGAATATCGCTCACCTGAATTCGAACCTATAAAGTATTCAGTTGAAGACGTATTGCTTGAGAGCAATACTAACCCTACCAATCCCACTAACCCGACCGGAACCGACGGCTGGGAAGAACACATAAACAAACCATAATTTCAGCGGAGACAGTTCACCTTGAATTGTCTCCGCCTTTTTCGAACAAATCCCCAAAATCGGACTTGGGGCAGTCGCACTAAGTCGGCAAAAACACGACCGAGCAGCCCGAAAGGACTGCCCGGTTCAGTTTTGGGGATATCTGAAAGAGGGGTTTAAGCTTTATTTTCCCAGCGCAGGGATAAGATTAACAAGGAATCTGCGATTCGCTTGCCCTGAAGGGTGCGCGGCGGCTGTTAGTTTTATATACATTTATATATCTTCGCTTCTGAGATAAAATCAATCGGGTTGAGTTTTACACCAGAAACGCCCTAACGGTTCATCTGATTATTATTTATTCTTTATTCATTATTCACTATTCATTGAGCCGTAACGTCAGTTACGGCGTTTCTGGCGCGCTGAAAGTTCGTTTCTCCTTTGCTCTGTCCGTTGCTATCGAACCCTGCCGTCGTGTGTTTGAAAAAGTTTCATCAACGCTCCTCACTAAACTATTTAGGTTCTTTTGCGGTTTTCAACGAAGCAATTAATATTCTTTTAATCTCCAAGCAATCGTCAATCA
>CAMHHL010000010.1 GCA_946184925.1 uncultured Clostridia bacterium
CATAATAATTCTGTCGGGAACGAAACGTTAGTAGCTTGCAATCTGTCTGCCCGACCTTTAATTACGCATTACGCATTACGAATTACGCATTAAAAAAGCACTTCTTTCAGAAACGTAGTCCCTCATCCGTCACCGCCAACAAGTTGTCGGCGACACCTTCCCCCAAGGGAAGGCTCGGTGCTTACAACTTCACGAAAAAAGAGCTGCCGGTTTCGGCAGCTCTTAATATTTTTTGATTATTCCTCTGTCTCTGCGGCAGCTTCCTCTGCAGGAGCCTCAACAGGAGCAGCTTCTTCAACAGGAGTTTCGGTGGAAGCAACTACCTCGTCCTCTGTGGAAGCAACAACCTCTTCCTCGGGTTCGTCAGCCTTGACAGGCTCCTCAACAGGAAGGAGTGCGCGGATTGAAAGGCTTACTCTCTTCTTCTCGAAGTCGATTGCGATAATCTTAGCCTTAACAGTCTGTCCGATTGAGAGAATATCCTCGGGCTTCTCGATTCTCTGGTTGGCAATCTGAGAAATGTGGATAAGACCGTCAATTCCGGGGATAACGTTTGCGAACGCGCCGAAGCTTGTGAGACCTACGATTGTAGCGTCAACAACTGTGTCAACCGGGAAGTCGCGGCGGAGAATCTCCCACGGGTTAGCGTCGGGATCCTTGTAGCCGAGAGAAATCTTCTTGGTTTCCTCGTTGATTTCCTTTACATATACATCAACCTTGTCGCCGATGTTGACAACCTCTGTGGGGTTCTTGATGTGTGTCCATGAAAGCTCGGAAATGTGGATCATACCGAATACGCCGCCGAGGTCAACAAAAGCGCCGTAGCTTGTGATTGACTTAACAACACCTGTGTAGTGC
The DNA here is from genome assembly GCA_946184925.1 of uncultured Clostridia bacterium. Lineage (GTDB taxonomy): Bacteria > Bacillota > Clostridia > Oscillospirales > Acutalibacteraceae > Ruminococcoides. Next base: position 859 of record CAMHHL010000010.1, read on the forward strand.
TTGCCGACTTCGCAGTTCTCCCAGAACTCAGCTCTCTGAGCAGCTCTCTGCTCACGGAGTACGGAACGGATAGAACCGACGATTCTGCGCTGTCTGCCGCGCTGTGAAGCCTCGATAAGTCTGAATTTAACTTCCTGACCTACAAGCTCCTCAAGGCTGTCGTCACGTGAGGCTGTAGCCTGTGACGCAGGGATGAATACGCGGTTGTCGTTGTAGATAACGATGATTCCGCCCTTGACAACGCTTGCAACCTTGCCGGTGAGAATCTCATCTGTCTCGGCGAGCTTCTGGAGCTCTTCCCAGCCCTTCTGGGCGTCTACTCTGCGCTTTGAAAGCATGATTGTGCCTTCAACGTCGTTTGTCTTCATGATAAGAAGCTCAATCTCGTCGCCGACCTTGACAACGTCCTCAGGCTTCGCTGTGGGATCATTGGAAAGCTCGTCCGCAGGAATGAATCCGGACTGTTTTCTGCCGACATCAACGATTACTTCGTTGGGAGCAATACTGATGACTACGCCCTTTACCCTCTCATTAGTATTTAGATTTTTGAGGGATTCTTCAAGCATCTCCTCAAAAGATTCGTTTTCAACTGTTTCGCTGGATTTGATTTCATCACTCATTGTATCCAGTACCTCCTTTATTATCCTTGCAGGCGTTGAAGCACCTGCAGTTACACCGATTGAACGCGAAATACTAACGAGATTCTTATCTAGCTCTTTAGCTGTTTCAATAAGATAGGTGTTCGGACATCTCCCTTTGCAGATATCATACAGCTTGGCTGTATTCGAACTGTGGCGGTCTCCGATCACTATCATCAAATCAGAATTTGCTGAAATTTCATCCGCTTCTTGCTGACGTTCAGATGTAGCCTTACATATTGTATCAAAAATTTTCGCGTTTGTATAGACCTTTTTTACGGTTTTTAAACATTTTTTCCATTCTTTTTGAGAAAAAGTTGTTTGAGCTACAACAAAAATAGGACTATTTTTCTCACAAGGAATTAAATCAACAGATTTCTCGAGTTCTTCATTGTTGTTAAAAGTATAACAAGAACTCGAACAGTGTCCGATGATTCCCTCAACCTCGGGGTGGTTCTTGTTTCCCGCGATAAGAACGGGTATATTCTTGGCGGAAGCCTTCCGCACAATGTTATGTATTTTCTTGACAAAGGGACAGGTCGCATCGACGCAGTCAAGCCCTTTTTCGGAGATAGAATCCATAACCGCCTGAGTCACTCCGTGAGAACGGATAACAATCGTGGTATCTTCGGGGCAGTCGTCTACACTGTCAACAGCCATACATCCCCTGCTCTCAAGCTCCGACACCATCTCCATATTGTGGATAATCGGACCGAGCGTACAGACCTTTTCGCCCTTGTCGAGCAGGTCATTTACAATATCAACAGCGCGGTTGACGCCGAAGCAGAATCCGGCGGTCTTAGCTACGCGAATACTCATTGAGGTCACTTTCTCTCATTTCTTTGATTTTACCCATCACAATATTACTAGCGTTCCTGAGAGCGCGGCGGTCGATGCTGTCGAGACCGAGCTGTTCAGTTGTAATCGGTTCCGAAAAATGAATAATTCTTTTGGAGAATAAATGCTTACTGACCTTTGTGATACAGCAGGGCACAACCGGGGCGCCTGTCTGCTGGGCAATAACAGCAAAGCCGCTGCGCGGTCGCATGAGCTCGCCCGTCTTGCTTCTTCCTCCCTCGAGGAAGATTGTCATCAGGTTGCCCTCGTTGATGATGTCCTCGCCGTTTTTAATCGCCTTGCCGTCGCCTGCTCCGCGCTTTACAGGAAAGGCTCCGAGCTTGCGGATAAGAGCCGCAAAGAACTTGTTCTCAAAAAGCTCGTCCTTCGCCATAAAGTTGAGGCGACGCTTCTGACAGAGACCGAGAAGCACGGGGTCGGAAAGCGAAAGGTGGTTCGAGGCTATGATATAGCCCTTGCCGTCGTTCGGAATATTGTTTTTATTGATTACCTTATAGCGGTAAATCAGCTTAAAAATCGGAGTACATATAACGCGGCCTACCGCGTAAAGAGCTTTTGACTGTGCCATCAGCTTCTCTCCTTAATGATATTTACTATGAGCTCGATGCTCTGCTCGAGATTAATCTCGGTTGTGTCGGCGAGCACTGCGTCGTCCGCCTGCTTGAGCGGAGCAATCTCGCGGTGCGAATCGTTGTAGTCGCGTGTTATTACGTCGCTTAATATATCCTCATATTTGACGTCCATTCCCTTCTCCACAAGCTCATCATAGCGGCGCTTTGCTCGAGCCTCGGGAGCAGCTGTGAGAAAGATTTTAATCTCGGCATTCGGCAGAACAACTGTGCCGATATCCCTGCCGTCCATGATTACGTTGTTGGTCTTTGCCATATCGCGCTGAAGGTCGAGGAGATATGCGCGGACGGACGGAATCGCGGAAATCTTGGAAGCCATCATCGAAGCCTCCGGGGTTCTGATGAGCGACGAAACGTCCTCTCCGTCAAGCAGAACAACCTGCTCGCCCTTTTCGTTGAAGGTGAGCTCGACCTTGATTTTTTCGAGAAGGCTGTCAACCGCCTTACCCTCGACAGGCTCAACGCCTGCTCTCGACGCGGCGAGACCGACTGTGCGGTAAAGAGCGCCTGTGTCGATATAGATAAAGCCGAGGCGTTTTGCTGCGGCTTTTGAGATTGTGCTTTTGCCTGCTCCGGCAGGTCCGTCAATTGCAATTGCTATAGACATGATATGCATCCTTTCTTCTATATGCAGTTCTCACCGGCAAGCTTGCCCGTTGCCCAGGCAATCGTGAGGTTAAAGCCACCGGTATAGGCGTCAACGTCGATAATCTCACCGGCAAAATAAAGTCCTTGAATAAGCTTGCTCTCCATAGTTTTGGGGTTAATCTCACTGACCTTTACGCCGCCTGAGGTGATGATAGCCTCCTCAATCGGGCGTGAGCGCGAGATTTCAACAGTAAAGTTCTTGAGCAGCTTCACGAGCGCGGTTCTGTCCTCACGTCTGAGTGAATTGCACTTTGTGTCCGAATCAATCCCCCATCTTCTGAGGACAACGGGGATGAGCTTTCTCGGAAGCAGCTTAGAGAGCGAATTTGAAACGCTTTTGTTGATATTCTCCTTCAAGTCCCTCTGAACGCGAAGGTCAAGCTGTTCAAAATCCAGCGCAGGCTTGAGGTCGATGTGGGCGGTATAGCCGCGCGAATAGTCGCGCAGGTTACAGCTTGCTGAGAGAACGGTGGGACCTGAAATTCCGAAATGCGTAAAGAGCAGTTCGCCGAAATCGTCATAGACGGTTTTGCCGCTCTTCTCGGTTACTTTGAGAGCAATGTTCCTCAGCGACAATCCCTGCAGCTCCTTGCAGTCGCGGTCGGGACTTTCAAGCGGAATCAGCGAAGCCCTCGGCTCTGTTATAGTATGACCTAAGCTTGCGGCAAGCTTGTAGCCGTCGCCGGTTGAGCCGGTGAGCGGATAGCTCATGCCGCCGGTGCAGAGCACCGCTCTGTCGCATTTATATATTTTTCCGTCTGCCTTGACTGCGGTGACGGCGTTGTTCTCGGTTATGATTTTCCCGACGGAAGCACTGATGATTTTCGCGCCGTAGGAAGTCGCAAAATCCCGCATGGTATCGACAACGTCAACAGCCTTGTCGGAAACAGGGAAAACGCGGTTTCCCCTCTCGACCTTCGTTCTGAGACCCAGATTCTCGAAAAAGTCGATAATATCAAACGGCGGAAAATTGTTAATAGCGCTGTAGAGGAATTTGTTGTTTTGCGGAACGTTTTCCATAAAGGTCTGAACATCGCAGGCGTTGGTGATATTGCATCTGCCCTTGCCGGTAACGAGTATCTTTCGTCCGACGCGGGGCATTTTTTCCAGAACCGTCACATCGGCTCCGTACATTGAGGCATAGCCTGCCGCCATAAGTCCTGCGGCACCTCCGCCGATGACTATAACCTTAATCATTCTTGTTAATCTCGTAAACGCCCTGATGGTTCCATACAAGCTCAAGCTCGCGGAAGGTGTCGGTGACTTCGTCCTTCTTCTCAAGGACAGTGGCAACGATAAGAGCGTTGATAAGGCTAAGCGGAGCAACGAGAGAGTCAACAACGGAAGCCATATCACTGCGCGCGATGAGAACCTCGTCGGCAGCCGAAACAAGCGGAGAAACCATCGAGTCGGTAATCGCGATAACATTCGCTCCCCTATCCCTCGCCAGCGTCATTGAGTCGACAGCCATTGTGCTGTAACGCGGAAAGCTGATTCCAATCATGACGTCTTCCTTGCCGATGCGGAAAAGCTGCTCGTAGGTATGGGTTTTGGAGGTATCGGTAATAACGCGGACGTTGTCAAAGATAAGCCCGAAGTAGTAGCCGAGAAACTGAGCGAGCGAGGCGGTTGAACGCACGCCGAAAATGTAAATTCTGCGCGCGTTGACGATTGACTTCACCGCCTTGTCGAAGTCGGTGTGAGAGGTCTCCTCGAGGGTGCGGCGGATTTTGTCGATGTCCTGATTCATAATAGCGTCGAGAACGTCGTTGTCACCGATGCGGTTTGTGGTGACGTCGATACGCTGAACAGAAGTCAGCTTGTCGCGAATCATCTCCTGCATCGCCTTCTGAAGCTTGGGATAACCGGAGTAGCCGAGCTCGGTCGCGAAGCGCACGACTGTACTCTCGGAAACTCCGACGGTTTTTCCGAGCTTTGACGCGGTCATAAAAGCCGCCTGATCATAGTGTTCTTCTATAAAATTAGCAATACGCTTCTGCCCCTTGGAGAAGGTATTCATGTTCATTTCAATTCTGGTTAGTAAATGTTCTACCATTTTAATCATCCTTCTATATAAAGAATTCATCCGCATGGATAAATCACGTTAATTTCAAGGATTTCATTTTACCACCAAAACTTGCAAAATACAACCGTTTTGCAAGAAAAATAATTAATTTATGCAAGATTTAGGAATAATGACGTTCAAATCTTGCATTATCTTGGCTAATATGTTACAATTGACAAACAAACCGAAAGGAGCACAATATGATTGCTGTTATAGATTACGGCGGCGGTAATGTGCAGAGCGTTTACAAGGCTATGCGCTTCATTGGCTGCGAATGTGAAATCACACGTGACAAGGAAAAAATTGCGAATGCCGACGGCGCGATTCTCCCCGGTCAGGGAGCGTTCGGCGATTGCATGAACTCTCTCACGGAATACGGAATCGAACGTACCGTCAGGGATTATATAAAAACCGGGAAGCCTTTTCTCGGAATCTGCGTCGGGTTGCAGCTTCTGTTCGAAGCGAGTGATGAAAACGAAGGCGTTGAAGGTCTCGGTATATTCAAAGGAATAATCAAGCGAATCCCGAACGGCGACGGACTGAAAATTCCGCACATGGGCTGGAACAGCCTCGATATTAAAAAATCCGATGGACTTTTCAAAGGAATCGACAGCGGCTCATACGTATATTTTGTTCATTCGTACTACCTTGATTCTCCGGACAAAAGCATTGTCAGCGCTCAAACCGAATACGGCGTTAAGATTGATGCGGCGATAAGCAAAGAAAATGTGTTCGCGACTCAGTTCCACCCCGAAAAGAGCGGCGACGTCGGACTAAATATTCTTAGAAACTTTGTAGAGCTTTGCGGAGGTAATGAGGATGTACGCTAAAAGAATAATCCCCTGCCTCGACGTGAAAAACGGCAGGGTTGTAAAAGGAATGAGCTTCGTAAACCTTGTTGACGCCGGCGACCCGGTGGAGAGCGCCAAGCAATACGACAAGCAGGGCGCGGACGAGCTTGTGTTCCTCGATATTACAGCGTCGAGCGACGCGAGGAATATCGTTGTAGATATGGTTAAAAAGGTTGCGGATTCAATATTCATTCCGTTCACTGTCGGCGGCGGGATCAGGAGCGTTGACGACTTCAACGAAATCCTCAGAGCCGGAGCCGACAAGGTCAGCGTAAACAGCGCGGCAATCAAGCGCCCGGAGCTGATTAACGAGGCTTCCGCGAAGTTCGGCAGTCAGTGCGTTGTTGTGGCGATAGACGCAAAGCGCAAGGGCAGCAGCTGGGAGGTTTACATCAACGGCGGCAGAGTTCCGATGGGAATTGACGCGGTTGAATGGGCTCAGGAATGTGAAAGGCGCGGTGCCGGCGAAATCCTGCTTACAAGTATGGACGAGGACGGTCAGAAAAAGGGCTATGACCTCGCGCTGACAAGGGCGGTTTCAGAGAAAGTGAACATTCCGGTTATCGCCAGCGGCGGCGCCGGAGCGCTGGAGCACTTCTACGACGCTTTCACAGAGGGCAAGGCTGACGCGGTACTTGCGGCGTCGCTGTTCCACTTTGGTGAGATTCCGATTCCGGAGTTAAAAAAGTATCTTGACCGAAAAAATATCCCGGTCAGATTATAAAGCCGCACCCGTTTCCGAAATACGGAAACGGGTGTTTTAATAGCGCTATACGAGCTTCGCGTTAAGCTTGACATAAATGTGCTGATATTCTTTCTCCGAAGAGGAACCGTTGCCGGTTTGAGCTTTGTCGTCCGAGAGCAGTGCGGACGCCATAAATACAACATTCTGTTTCTTTACAGTGCCGTCCTTGAAGGTAATTGAAACCTCCAGCTTATTATCCGCAAGTATCGAGTTGCAATACTTCTCGAAAGCGTCGGCAGCTATTTTCGCGGAACCGAAAACGCTGTCCTTCAGCCTGTAAAAGTCAGCTATCGCACCGTCAGTATCGTCATAGCTCAGAAAAACTATGCTGTTATTTATGTTTTTGTCGCCGTCCGGCTGATGTGAATACGGAACCGTAATCCGGGAGTAAAGACTTTTCTTATACATATCAACGCCGGTAATTTTGTTTGTTTTTTTGCCGGAAATCAGGTTTTCGGCCAACTCATCCGTAATAAGAAAAGCGCCGCTGTCTATCGAATAGCTTATGCTCTCGATATTATCTCCTTTGATAACATTTTCAAAAGCGACTTCAAAGCCGCCTTTGATTTCGGAATCGGGTTCTACCGCACGATTATACGAGAGATTACCGATTGGAACATATTCGCTTTCGCTCAACTCAGCCGCGTTCGCGGTGATTGTAAAAGCGTTTTCCGATGAGTTCCTGAACAATCCTATCGAAAACAGCGCACCGGAAAAAACAAGCACGGCGCACAAAACCGCAATCGCGGGTTTGTAGATTTTTTTAGTCATTTTAAGCTCTCCTTTCTGCCTGAGCCTGAAGGTAAAAGGAGCGCTCCTTTTAAAATAGTCCGACAAAAGCATGTCTATTCTATCATCATTCATTTGTAAGCCTCCTTTTGATTTGTTTTTTGGCTGTATTTAATCTTGACTTTACGGTTCCCTCGGGTATTTCCAAGATTTCTGATATTTCTTTTACGGAATAATCCTTGAAATAGTAAAGCGCAAGTACAACCTTTTGTTTTTTCGGCAACTTGTTGACAACGGAATGAATCGTAAGAAAAGTATCTCTGTCGGCTTCTTTTAAATCCGGAATAGAGTTAAAAAACCTTGTTTTTTCCTCTTCTGAGCCAAAGATAAACCGACGGGAATTCCTAAACAAGCGGCGATTATCTCTGAATGTGTTGGCGCAGATTGAAAAGAGCCAGGATTTAAAAGACTTTTCGCGGTCATATTGCTGATAATTTTTCATCGCCTTGTACCATGTTTCCTGAAATAAATCATCGGCGTCCGATATATTACCGCAAAGCGAAAGACAAAATCGCGTCAGCTCAGAGCTGTACTCCCTGACATACTCTTCAAATTCGTTCGTCACAAAATCACCTCCGTTTGAAAGCTTTCAATATATATACGTTTGATCGCCGGAAAAAGTTCAATTCAAAAAAGGAAAAGAGGCTGTCGCATGACAACCTCTGAGCCTTAAATGAGTGGCGAGAAAATTTCCTCACTTGTTTCTATAATATGATCGACATACTCCTGACCGCACTTGTCGCGGATAAGATTAATTGTCGGGATATATTCGTCGGGATTGCCGCGTGTCAGCGAATGGCAGTCGGTTCCTACGATGTCAATGTAGCCGCGCCTGATGTACTTGAGGAGCTTGCGCTTCTGAGAAAAGCCCTTGAACGCGCCGACGTTGGTCTGGATGATGATTCCTTCATCAGCCAAATCCTCGACAAGACCTTCGTCATCCATCAGGTGATGATAACGCTCGATGTGAGTGAGCACCGGCTTCAGTCCGTAGTTGCCTCTGAGACGGTTGAAGTAATCGAGGGTTTTTCCGGTAAAGTGAGAACCGAAGGAAAACTCGCAGAGTATGTACTTGGAATTGCCGTAGCAAATCTGCGACAAATCCTTGTTGTTGAAAAGATAGCTCGTAACATAGACCTCGGCTCCGATGCAGACATCAATATCGCCGGGGAGCTTGGGGATAAGCTTGTTCATCGACTCATAACGGCGTTTTACAAAGCTCTCAAGACTCTCCTCGTTGGTATAGAAATGAGGCGTAAAGCAAATCTTCTTTACATTCTGAGCACGGAGCTTATCAATTATCTCGAGACTGAGCTCGACAGACTTGGAGCCGTCGTCCATCTCGGGAAGGATATGGGAATGCATATCATAGTAAACCATACGAGTCTCCTTTACAACTTACCACTTACAACTTACAACTTACCACTTACAACTTACCACTTACAACTTACCACTTACAACTTACAACTTACAACTTACCACTTACAACTATCTTAAATAAACTCGCAAACCTTGTCGCCCATCTCGACAGTGCTGACCTGAGTTGTGTCGTCGGAAGCGATATCGGGGGTGCGGTATTTCTTGAGGGTTTCGTTGACGGCGTTTTCAATCGCGTCGGCAGCCTCGCCCCGATCGAGAGAATAACGCAGCATCATAGCGACGGAAAGGATTGTAGCGAGCGGATTCGCGATGCCCTTTCCTGCAATATCGGGAGCGGAGCCGTGAATCGGCTCATAAAGTCCGAACTTGCCCTCGGCAAGACTTGCGGAAGCGAGCATACCGATTGACCCGGCAATCATAGAAGCCTCGTCGGAGAGGATATCCCCGAAAATGTTCGAGGTTACGATAACGTCGAACTGGCGCGGATTGCGGACAAGCTGCATAGCGCAGTTGTCAACATAAAGGTGATTGAGCTCAACCTCGGGATATTCCTCGGCAATTCTGATGACGGTCTCTCTCCAAAGACGTGAGGACTCGAGGACGTTCGCCTTGTCTACACTTGTTACCTTTTTGTTTCTCTTCATAGCCATCTCAAAGGCTGTGCGCGCAATGCGCTCAATCTCGGGAACGGAGTACATCTCTGTATCCCATGCAGCCGGAGCGCCGTCCTCGGTGGTGGTTCTGCCGCGCTTGCCGAAGTAAATTCCGCCTGTGAGCTCGCGGACAATCAGAATATCAAGCTGACCGCCGATGATTTCGTCCTTAATCGGCGAATCGCCCTGCAGCGGTTCGAAGATAACGGACGGACGAAGGTTAGCGAAAAGTCCGAGAGCTCCGCGGATTCCGAGGAGACCTGCCTCGGGGCGCTTGTTGCCGGGAAGATTGTCCCACTTGGGACCGCCGACCGCGCCGAGAAGCACGCTGTCGGACGCCTTACATTTATCAATAGTCTCCTGAGGGAGCGGCTCGCCTGTAGCGTCAATTGCGCAGCCACCCATGAGAGCCTCGTCATATTCTACGGTAAAGTTAAATTTCTCAGCGGTTTTGTTGAGAACCTTTACAGCCTCGTCAACAATTTCGGGACCGATTCCGTCGCCCTTGAGTAATGTAATCTTGTAATCTGCCATTTTGATTATCTCCTTTATAAAAATACTGAAAATATTATGTCACAGGGTTTGCGGAAAGATTGTAAACTATGCTACAATCTCAATCAATTATCTTCCGGCATAACGGGAATTTTGCGGTAAACCTCGCAAACTCTGTCGCGCTGCCACAGCATCGGGTTGATTCTGACGGAATAGCCGAAGCCGTTGTCCATCACCCAGTCAAAAGGCTTTGCCTGAGGAATTCCGTAAACGGAAAGCAACGTCATAATCACTCCGCCGTGGGTAATTATTACTGCTTCGGTGTTACCGGTTTTCATCATTCCGTCGACAATCTGCTCAAACACAAGGCAAACACGCTCGGTAAACTCCGCGCCGCCCTCGCCGTTGGGCGGTTTTGCGCCGCTTTCGCCGGCAAGCCAACGCTGAAATAGACTGTCGTTCTTCAGCTCCTCGGCAGACTTGTTTTCCCAATCGCCGAAGCTGCATTCGGAGAGCTGATCAATAACGAGCGGATTCTGCTGAGGATAAATAATCCGGGCGGTCTCGGTGCAGCGCTTGAGCGGACTTGTGAATACGACCTGAGTGCCGGGATAGATAAACTTGGAATCATAGTCGGCGAGGTTTCTCCTGCCCTGCTCGCTGAGCGGAACATCGGTTGTGCCGATGTACTTGCCCTTGAGGGTGTCGGCAATGTCGCCGTGACGGATAAAATGAATTAAATATGACTGCATAATAACAACTCACTTTACAAATTGTATTTTATATATTATACTGATAGTAATATTATTGTAAGTAAAACGGAAAGGAAATACGTATGAACAAGGAATTCGGACGCATTATAACCAATCTCAGAAAGAAAAAAGGCGTCAGCCAGAAGGACGTCGCGGCGGAGCTCGGGGTATCTCAGGCGTTGCTCTCGCATTATGAGAAAGGAATACGCGAATGCGGACTGACGTTCCTCGTAAAGCTTGCCGACTACTATAATGTTTCCGCGGACTATCTGCTTGGAAGAACACAAAATCCGGGAGCGGCAGATAACTCGGAAGCTCTCGCGGAATATGACGAAGAGAACGAACCGACCAACGTCAAAATCAACGCCTACTGCATGCTCAACCGCAGACTTGTTTCAGCATCAACAGCGATAATATACAGTCTGCTCTCGGAAATCAACAACAAAAAACTGAGCCGCCACGTCAGCGATTACATTTCGGTAGCGCATTACACAATGTTCAGAAAAATCTGCTCGCTGTGGGAAAGCAGCCCGGACGATGTGTTCACTCTCTCGGGCTCCGCAGTAGGTCAGTATTGCAGCGCCGGGCTTAACCTCAGCGAAGCGAAAATCAGCGAAATCTGCGACAACAAAAGCATTGAAGGGCCCGGGCTCTCCGACGACAAGCTTGCGGAAATGTTCCCGGACAGCTACACGTCGCTTTATCAGCTGATTAAAAATTCGGAGAAAGTGCTCTCGCAGAGCTTCAAAATTTAGCAATAAACTCAAAGCAGCCGCCGCATTACGCGGCGGCTTTAGCTTTGTCAGTTATTTGACGGCTCGGTGGGCTCTTTGCCGCGGCTTACGATGATAGTAATCGTTGAGCCGTGCTCGAGCTTGTCGCCTGCCTTGTAATCCTTGTAGCCGACAACGTCGTTCTCGTCAACCTTCTCGTTGTACTGATACTCTGCGTCGACGACAAATCCGAGGTTCGCGAGCGATTTTGCGGCGCTGTTGACGGATTCGTTCGCAATCTTGGGAAGGGTTCTCATCTGTTTGCCCTTGCTGACCTTGACGGTGATTGAATAATCTCCGCCGGCAGCGTTCGGTGAGCCTGCAGCCGGAGACTGCTCCATGATTACATCCTCGGCGTACTGGTCGCTGTAGCTGTCCTCAACGTCGCGATAGAGCGAGAGCGCTTCAATCTTGCTCGCTTCGGCCTGAGCCTCGTCGTATGTCTTGCCGACAAAGTCGGGAATAGTCTCGCCTGTCCAGCCCTCGGTGGACGCTGTTGTCTCAACCTTATTGTTATCGGAAAACAGGCTCTGCAGAGGATTTTGCATTATCAGAAGCACGCCGGCAGCTCCAAGGATAAGAACGGTGAGCACTGCGGCAATCGCGGCAACGAGACCGTGAGACATTCCGGAACGTCTGCCGGAGTCAGAGTTGTTGACGTTCATATTGGCGGTTCGGGAGATTTCCTCCTGGATAGCCTGTGCTGTGTGGGAAACCGAAAGCTGTGAACGAAGGTCGTCGAAGTCGGTGATACGATTCTCACGCTTGACCTGCAAGCCGTTTGCGATAGCCGTAACAACATGAGGCGGCAAACGCTTTACGGTGCTGGTGCTCATGAGAAGTCTGGAATCCTTGAGTCTTTCCTTTGCCGGAGCCGGGAGATTTCCGGTCAGGGCGTAGAATAGAGTCGCTGAGATTCCGTAAATCTCGGTGATACTGTCAAGAGGGAAATTGTCCTCATACTGTTCCGGAGCCGCGCAGCCCGAATAAAGCTGGGATTTCAGCGGAGTTCCGCGCTTACGCTCATTTGAGGTCGCGAGACCGGCAATCTTAATCTTGCCGTATGAGGTAACGTACATATTCTTCGGAGAAATCGCATAGTGACCGAGACCGCGGCGGTGGAGAGCCTCCAGCGCCGAAATTACCGGCATGAACAGCGGACGGGCTATATCCCACTCGAGATGACCGTTGCTGCGCTCGACATATTCCTCGAACGGAATGAGATCCTGGTTTTCCTCGATAACATATGTCGTGTTATTCTCCTGGAAGATGTTGTGTATTTTAATCAGCGCCGAGAAATCCTTGAGCTCGGCAACTGTGCGGAAGTACGAGATAAAATCTGACATCAGCTTGTGGAAGATGTCGTCGTTTTCAAATTTAATTGTCAGGGCGAGTTCGTCGTTCTCGCGCTCGAAAAGTCCCATCGGCAGGAACTCGCACACAATCACTACATCGCCTGTCTGCTTGTCGAAGGAAATGTAGCGCGAGCTTTCGCCGTTGGTATCAATAACCGAGCCTACTATATATCGTCCGTGAAGGACAGTTCCATACGGTAAAAACGGAGAGTGCTGCTCCTTTGAATTGTCAAAACCGCAGCTGGGGCATATAGTCTTGTCGCCGATTTCTCGCATACAGCCCATACATAAAGCCATCCGATTACCTCCTGTTCACAATTATAATCGCTGTTCTATAAGTATATCATAGCCGGTAATTAAATTTCAACCAAGCTGAAAGTATTTTATATTACAGTTTTGTTAATCTAAAGTCGATTGGTAACGAATAAGGAATAAAAATTCCTGAAAAATTACTATTTTAATACTTTTAAAGAAAAAAGATTGTTATTTGTCAAGCAAAATAACCGCGTCTCCCTCGCTCACCTCGATTTTCAGCACATCGCTGTTTGAGATGTTCGAAAGCCCCATCGCTCTTGACTTGAAAAGCCTGAGCATCTCCGCCTTATACTCGACGTCGCTGAGATACGAAACAACAGCGCTGTCGAAGGAGAACGGAAAAACCGAGAACGTCCTCCCCTTTGCCCCGGGGATTTCAATTCTCGAGGAAGTGAAATAAACCTCCTCCGAAGCCGAAACGATTTTGCCGACGGCTCCCTGTTCATCTATGTATCTGAGCGCCGAGATATTCGCCAGCGCGTGGTCGAGCCTTCCGCCGAGAGCACACATCAGGGTTATGTCATCATAGCCCCTGTCGAGCGCTTCAAAAACAGCGTGAAGCGTATCGCTGAAATCCTTGCGCGTATTGAGAGTGACTCGCTCAATTTCGCACGGAACCTCACCCTGATATGAATCGAAATCGCCGACAATCAGGTCGGGTATAACGCCGCAAAGCTGAGCATAGCTCAGTCCTCCGTCAGCGCAGATTACAAACGCTCCGGCGCATTCCTCCGCGAGACCTTCCGTATCGCAATTCGGCGCGGCGCTGATTATTACTGCTCTCATTTTCTCTGCCATTCCTTTATATCCTTTACCTCGTTATACATGGCTACATAGCTTTGGTGGCGGCTTTCGGATATTTCTCCGTTTTTCACCGCTTCGAGAACCGCACAGCCTTTTTCGCACACATGAGCGCACGAGGTGAACTGACACTTGGTGAGATAACTCTCGAACTCCGGGAAGCAGAACATGAGGTTATCCTTGTCAATCATATTATAACGCTCGAGGTCAACAGTTGAAAAGCCGGGAGTGTCGGCGATATAGCCGTTTCCTGTCTTGAACAGTTCAACCGTCCTCGTGGTGTGCCTTCCCCTGCCGAGCTTCTCGCTGATTTCGCCGGTTTCAAGCCTAAGCTCGGGATACAGCGCGTTGAGCAAGGTTGATTTGCCGACGCCGCTGTTGCCTGTAAAAGCGGAGATTTTTCCGCTGAGAAAATCCCTAATCGCGTCTACCGAAGGCTTATCCTCCGGCGAATACGCAAAGCAGGCTATACCTGCGAGCTTGTATATCTCCAGCAGGTCGCTGCCGGATTTCAGGTCGGATTTTGAAACCACAACCACCGGCTCAATGTTGTTGTCAACCGCGGCGGCAGTCATCTTGTCGATAATGAGCGTGTTCGGCGACGGATTGACGGTTGACACTACAATTACAAGCAAATCAATATTTGCGAGCGGCGGACGTTTGAGAGTATTCTTGCGCTCGTGGATTTCCTCAATCGCGCAGTAGCCGTCACCCTCGGGTATGCTTATAAGCACGCTGTCGCCGACCTTGGGAGAGTTGTTCTTCTTACGGAAAATTCCTCTCGCCTTACATTCGTATATGCTACCGGCGGCTTCCACATAATAGAAGCCGCCTGTACTTTTCAAAATTATTCCTTCCGCCTTATTCATCAGGATAATCCTCTGCTATGGTTTCGTCATCATAGACGGGGTCAGTCTCGGGCTCGGGAGCATTGGTTGGCTCCTCGGTCTCGGGCTCGGTCTCGGGAATTGTGGTGGGCTCTGTCGGTATAAACTCGCCGGACTCAGTGGTGTATTCCTTGGTGGTGAAGTCGATGTGGAAGGTACGGTAGGTCTGACCGTTGAGCATAACAACAACGTCGGACTTGCCGCTGCCCGTGAAGGACATAGCGTAGGTTGTGTTGAACGCGGGGTTGATGCTGCGTGTATACGATGAATCCGTAACGCCGTCAACCGTGACGGTCATCTGGACGTCATACTCAACATTCTTGGGCATATCAACGGTGACATTAACGGTTGACTGGCTGCCCTTTCCGGAGCTGACAATGACGTTGATTACCGTGTCCTTGTCAACCTTGCTGTACTGCAGAGGAGACTGTCCGATTACACTGCCCTCGGGAGCAAGGCTCTCGTCGTCATAGATGTACTTGCACTGGAGAGACTTGTTGATGAGCTCGGCCTGAGCCTCGGAGAGCGACATATCAGTAACCTTGGGCACGGATACCTTCTCCGGCATATCGCCCTTGGCGATGATAACATAAACGGTAGAACCGACTGTCGCCTTTACGCCGGCAGGCGGGAAGGTGTCGCAGACATAGCCGGTCGGGGTAAGCGAATTATAGACTTCAACAATCTGAACGTTAAGGTTCTTGTCCTTGATTGCGTTGACCGCGTCCTTCTTGGTCGTGTTCTTGCAGTACGGAATTGAACTCTCGGTGTCTGTTCCGTTGACGGTAAGCTCAATCGTCGAGCCGGATTTTACAAGCTTGGAGCCGGGCTCGGGATCCTGAGCAAGAATCTCGCCGATTTCCTTCTTCTTGTCGTACTTGCTCTTTATGTCAAACTCGAAGTTGTTCGTATTCTCAGCGTTAGCCTCTACGATGTTCATTCCCACGAACTTGGGAACCTCAACGTCGGTAGCCTGGGAGCTTGTACAGCCCCTGAACAGCATAATACCGAAAACAACGATAATTACTATAATCGCGGCGATAATTGCGCTCTTGATTGCATAGTAGGAGTTGGAGTGCTCCTTCTTGGGCTCGATATCCTCAGCCTCAATCTCATCATCCTCGATTTCGTCGTCAACAGGCTCGGGCTTTTTGCTGTCCTTGAGCTTGCTGACGTACTTGGTCGGATCCGAATCTACAAAATATTTGTAATCAAATCTAACATCGGGATTGAGCCTGAAACGCTCGAGGTCTCCGAGCATGTCAAGCGCCTCCTGATAGCGCTCGCTCGGGTTCTTCTGCATGGCGTGCATTGTAATCTGCTCAAGTCCGAGGGGGATTCCGGGGTTGATTTCCCTTGGCATAACAGGTGTGGACTGGAGCTGCATAAGAGCGACGGAAACGGCGCTGTCAGCGTCGAAAGGAAGCTTTCCGGTCAGCATCTCATAGAGCATTACGCCGACTGAATAGATGTCGGACTTGCCGTCGGTCTTGGAGCCGCGCGCCTGCTCGGGAGCAATATAGTGAACCGAACCGATTGCCTGCTCGGTCATTGTCTTGGTCTGGGTATCGGTAAGACGCGCGATGCCGAAGTCGGTAACCTTAATTGTACCGTCCTGCAGGAGCATGATATTGTGGGGCTTGATGTCGCGGTGAACGACGCCCTTTGTGTGCGCGTGCTGGAGAGCCTTGAGAATCTGGGTTGTGAGGTGAAGAGCCTCGCGCCAGTCGAGAACTCCCTGCTGACCGATGTATTCCTTGAGGGTGATTCCGTCGATATACTCCATGACGATATACTGAATCCTGTCGCCGAAGCTGACGTCATAAACCTTGACTATATTGGGATGGGAGAGCATTGCGATTGCCTTGCTCTCGTTCTTGAAGCGACGGATGAACTCCTCGTTGTTCAAAAATTCGTCCTTAAGGATTTTTACCGCAACCTCGCGGTCGTCGATTGTATCGGTACAACGATAGACATAGGCCATGCCGCCTACGCCGATGAGCTCGTGGATTTCGTAGCGCCCGTCGAGCTTCTTACCACTGTATTTGTCCATAAGTTCCTCCTTTTTCAGAGTACTGTAGCTTAATATTCCTGCCTGATACGGCTCAATAGATAACCGTGACGGTGATGTTGTCGGTTCCGCCGCCGTCCTTAGCCTTTTCAACAAGCTTCTCGGGGAGACCTTCGCCGCGGTTTTCATGGCAGATTTTTACCATGTCGCCGGTTGATACGCAATTTGAGAAGCCATCGGTGCATACAAGCAGCACGTCGCCGTAGATGAAGTTCGTCTCGATATAATCGAGGTGAACGTCCTCCTTGATTCCGAGGGCACGTGTGATGAAGTTCTTGTTCGGGTGATTCTGAGCCTGCTCCGCGGTTATCTCGCCTCTTCGAACCATCTCCTGAACCACCGAATGATCCTCGGTGAGCTGCTTAATCTTGCCGCCGCGGATTGCGTATGTACGGCTGTCTCCTACATGAACAACGTGAACGCTTGTGTCCTTGACTAGAACGAACTCGCAGGTTGTGCCCATTCCGGTGAGCTCAACGTCGTTCTGGGACATATCGAAAATCTCGCGGTTAGCCTGGGAAACAATCTCGGTCATAAGCGTCGCGAGTTCAGGTTTTGAGAGCTCGTCGGAATACATCTTCTCGATTTCCTTACTGATGTAATCGACGGCTGTGGCGCTTGCTATATTACCGCCGTTGGCGCCGCCCATTCCGTCGCATACAACTGCCCACGCGCAGCTTGGGGAAATAACTCCGAAACGGCAATCATCCTGATTCTGACTGCGAACCAGACCTATATCGCTTTTGCTGAATATTTCCAAGTTATTAGCCTCCTTTGTCGTTTTGTGTATGACTGCGTCTTAACTGACCGCAGGACGCGTTTATATCGCTTCCGAGCGTGCGCCTTACGGTGGCAGTTATTCCGCTTTTTGTCAGTATATTTATGAACGCCTGCTGACGCGGTGTCCGGCTCTTTTTGAAGCCGGAGCCGGAGACCGGGTTGACAGGTATCAGATTCACATGGCAGTTGAGTCCGCGCAGAAGCTCCGAGAGCTTCCTGGCGCAAATGTCGGAATCGTTAACTCCGTCAATCATCGCGTACTCAAAGCTCACACGGCGCCCCGTAGCGTCAAAATAATCGCGGCACGCCCTGATTAGCTCGGGAATCGGGTACTTGCGGTTGATTGGCATCGTCTTGCTCCTCGTTTCATCGTCGGGAGCGTGGAGAGACACGGAAAGCGTAATCGCAAGCCCCAGCTTCGCGAGGTCGTAGATTCTCGGCACGATTCCGCAGGTCGAGAGCGTGATGTGTCTCATTCCTATATTCAGTCCGTTTTCATCGGAAACAAGCCTGAGAAAACGGACAACATTATCAAAATTATCGAGAGGTTCACCCATTCCCATGAGGACGATGTTGCCGATTCTCACGCCGAGGTCTTTCTGAGCCGCCTCAATCTGGGAGAGAATCTCGGACGCCGTGAGACTTCGGGAAAACCCGCTGCGCCCGGTGGCGCAAAAGGTGCAGCCCATTTTGCAGCCAACCTGAGTGGACAGGCAGATTGAATAGCCGTGGTGATAACTCATTACCACCGTCTCGACAAATTCTCCGTCAGCAAATCGGAACAGGTATTTCACCGTATTATCATAACTTGATACGAGTTTTTTTTCAATATTTGCAACAGAAATGTAACAACTTCCACGCAAAAATTCAATCAGATTTTTCGGCAGATTTCGCATTTCGTCAAAGGATGTTACTCCCTTGCCGAGCCATGACAAAATCTGACCGGCGCGAAAGCGCGGGAAGCCGTTCGAGGTTATGAATTCCTCGAGCTCGGATTTGTACAGGGATTTTATGTTGGTCATAAATTTGCTTTCCTCCTGAAAGCGGAGATAAAGAAGCCGTCGGTGCCGCCCGACTGCGGAAACAGCGTGAGCATGTATGACGGCTCGTCGCAGAGGCGTTTCACTCCGAGATTGAGCGCGAGAGGCTCAAAGTCACTGTGCTCGCTGAGAAAACGCTCGGCGTTGAGACGGTTCTCGGCAGGATTAAGAGTACAGGTGGAGTACACGAGAGTTCCGCCGGGCTTTAAAAACCTTGAGCTGTTACAGAGAATTTTATACTGAAGCGGCGGAAGCTCATCGGAGAGCAGATTGCTTTTGTATCTGATTTCAGGCTTTCTGCCGATTATGCCGAGCCCCGAGCACGGAACGTCGCAGAGAACTCTGTCGGCAAGGTTAAGGTCGCTTTCGTCGGTTTCGGCGTTCCTCAGAGCCGGCTGAACGCAGGTTATCCCGAGACGTCCGGCATTCTCGGAAATCAGCTTCAACTTGTGGTCATAAATATCGAACGAGCGAATCACTCCGGTATCGTTCATTCTCATCGCCGCGGTGAAGGACTTGCCGCCGGGAGCGGAGCACATGTCATAAACCGTCTCACCGGGAGCAGGCGCGAGAGCCTTGACGCAAAGCTGAGAAGCCAAGTCCTGAATATAAAACAAGCCGTCGCGAAACGCTTTCAGTTGTTCGACGGAACCGGTGTTGCTCAGAATCAGCGCGTTATTGTCAAGCTCTGAAATCTCAGCCTTTACCCCGTCATCTAATAGCTTTTTCGCAAGCTCGGGAGCGGTTGTTTTTAATGTGTTCACCCTTGCGCAGAGCCGCGGTCTGCCAAAGAACGAGGCGAGAATTCCGTTGGTAACTTCTTCACCGTAGGAAGAGAGCCAAAGCCTGACGATTTCAACCGGGCAGGAATACTCAACCGAAAGCCGCTCAAGCTTATCCTTCGGCAGCCTGTACTTTTCATCGGCGCGTGAAACCGAGCGCAGTACGCCGTTGATAAAGCCCGAGGAGCTGTGGAGCCCATGCTTGCGCGCAAGCTTGACACTCTCGTTAACGGCGGCGCTGCCCGGCACCTTGTCCATGAAAACAAGCTGCAAAATTCCTAGCCTGAGAATGATTTTTGTTTGCAGTTCAATTTTCTTTAAAGGAATTTTAGAATACTGCTTCAATATATAGTCCAGCGTAAGCTGACGCTCGAGCGCACCGTAAACGAGCGCAGAAAGAAACGAAGCGTCAACTCCGCTGAGTTTATTTTCTTTTATAGAATTATTAAGTGTAAGAGCGGAATACGCTCCGTCCTTCTCAATCGCGGTGAGGATTTTCAGCGCGAGGTTCCTTACGTTAACCAAGCCTGTCACCTACCGAAAGCGAATGTCCGAGCAAGAACGACTTCGAATCCATGCGCTTCTTTCCGGAAAACTGCAGTTCCTTTATTACGAGCGAGCCCTCTCCGCACGCGACAGTCAGCGGTTCGGTCAAAATCACCTTGCCGGGCTCGCCGCTCTCGTCGCAGAGCAGCGTCGAATGGATTTTCAGCTCCTTGCCGCCGAGAGACGTCACAGCGACGGGCCAAGTCTGCAAGCCGCGCACCTGATTGTGGATTTCGGTGTTTTTCTTTGTCCAGTCAATCGGGCACAATTCCCTTGTGATTTTTGAAGTGTATGTTGCCAGAGAATCATCCTGCTTTTTCGGAGTGATTGAATCAAGCTCCGAGAGAGTTTTAATAAGGAGCTCCGCGCCGAGAACAGAAAGCCTGTCGAAAAGCTCAGCGGAGGTTTCGTTCACGCCGATTTCTGTCTCTGCTGTCAGAAGAATGTCACCGGTGTCGAGCCCCTCACCCATGTACATCGTAGTAACTCCGCTCACCCTGTCGCCGTTGAGCACCGCCTGCTGAATAGGTGCGGCTCCGCGGTACTTCGGGAGCAGCGAGCCGTGGACGTTGATGCAGCCTTTTTTCGGAATATCAAGGACTGCTTTAGGCAACAGCTTGCCGTAAGCCACAACAACAATAACGTCGGGGGCAAGAGATTTTAATTCTTCTACAGAATTTTCATCTCTCAACGTATCAGGCTGAAAAACAGGTATTCCGTGCTTTTCGGCACAAACCTTGACGTCAGGAGGCGTGAGCACATGCTTGCGTCCTACGGGCTTGTCGGGCTGGGTAAAAACAGCGAGAACCCTGTGCTCACTGTTAACCAGCGCCTCGAGCGAGGGAACGGCAAAATCCGGCGTTCCCATAAAAACTATATTCATAGCTTACTCCTCAATATAACATTCGTCGGCAAAATCAAGCTCGCCGGCATTGTAGAGCTCAACCTCGGCAGGCGTGAGCATACGCTCGACGCGCGTATCATAGAGCACTCCGTCGAGATGATCGAGCTCGTGACAGAACGCCCTCGCGAGCAGTCCTGAGCCCGAAACGGTAAACTCCTTGCCGTTTCTGTCCTGAGCCTTCACCGTAACATGAAGCGGACGCGCGGAGATACCCCATTTTCCGGGCAGACTGAGGCAGCCCTCAAGCCCTACCTGCTTACCGGAGGTTTCGACAATCTCAGGGTTAACAAGCTCAATCACACCCTGCTCGGGGTCAACCTCAATGACGACAACTCGCCTGAGAAAACCGACCTGAGGCGCCGCTAATCCGACGCCGCCCGACTCATGGAGAGTGTCAATCATATCGTCAATAAGTTGGGCGAGCCTGCCGTCAAACTTCTCAACCTTTCTGCATTTTTTTGTTAAAATATCGTCACCCTCGGTGACAATTTCACGTAATGCCATAGTTTCTCCTTATCAAAAAGACAGCGCATTCATATCAATGTATGCTGTCACGTCTTTATTTTCTTTATTAGAATTAAATTGCTTTAATGTATCTGCGAGCACCGCTCTGATACGCCTGTCATTGCGGCACTTTATAATCAGTTTAAATCTGTATTTATTGCTGACCTTCGGTACAGCCGCGGGCGACGGTCCGAGTATTCTGAGCGGAAGCTTTTCATCGAGAGAACTAACGCTCTTGATGAAGGTATCAAGGAAGCTTCGCGACGAACGCATTACGGCAGCACTGTTCAAGCCCGAAAAACCGACAAGACAGATGTCCGCGAACGGCGGATAGAGCATAGCCTTTCTGAGCTTGATTTCGCTCTCGAAAAACCGCTCATAATCCTGAGAAGCCGCCATCGAAATAACGATATTCTCCGGTGTGTAGGTCTGGATTACGGCGACGCCCTTCTCCTCTCCCCTTCCGCTTCTGCCGACAACCTGAGTGAGCAGCGAAAACGTCCGTTCAAAGCTGCGGTAATCGTCGGCATACAGCATGGAATCCGGGTTGAGCACGCCTACAAGCGTGACCTTGGGGAAGTTGAGCCCCTTGGCGACCATTTGGGTTCCGATTAGTATGTCATACTCTCCGCGCGAGAAGGCTGAAAGCAGTCTTTCGTGCGAGGATTTCCTCATGGTGGAGTCGGCGTCGAGTCTGAGCACTCTCGCCTGCGGAATAAGGTCGGCGAGTTCCTGTTCAATCTTCTGGGTTCCGGCTCCGCTGAGGCGAAGCGAGCGGTTGTGACAGCTCGGACATTCCTGAGTATAATTAATCGAATAGCCGCAGTAGTGACACATCAGCTTGTTGTTTGCGCTGTGATATGTCAGCGAGATTGAGCAGTTAGGACAAGTGAGCGTTTCGCGGCACGCGGAGCATGTGACGTGTGTATTGTGACCTCTGCGGTTGAGCAGAAGTATTGACTGGCGCCCTGTCTCAAGGTTATGCTCAAGCGCATCAAGAAGCTCGCGTGAGAAGCCGCTTGTATTGCCGAGCATCAGTTCCTCGTTCATATCAGCGATTACAACCCTCGGAAGAATTGCGCTGCCGTAGCGCTGAGTGAGCTTATTCAGAGAATAGCGACCGCTTACGGCGTGATAATAAGATTCAACGTCCGGAGTTGCTGATGACAATAGCAGAAGCGCGTTGTGCTGCGCAACCCTGAACTTCGCGACCTCACGCGCATGATAGCGCGGCGAGGATTCGGACTTGTAGGTGTGCTCCTGCTCCTCGTCCATGATAATCACGCCGAGGTTCTCAAACGGAGCGAAAACCGCGCTCCTTGTGCCGATTGCAATCTTAGCAATTCCCCTGAGAACACGCTTGTATTCATCGAGCCTTTCGCCGAGAGAAAGTCCGCTGTGGAACACGGCGACCTCATCGCCGAATTTCGCCTTGAAGATTCCGACAAACTGCGGCGTCAGCGCAATCTCGGGAACCATCACAATAACACCTTTGCCGTCAGAGACAACATCCTCGATGAGCTTGATGAACACCGAGGTTTTTCCGGAGCCTGTGATTCCGAAAAGCAGACTGACGGAAGGCTTGCCGGAGTTGTATTTTGAAAGAATGTCCTCATACGCCTTTTGCTGATCGCCGGTCAGGACGATTTCCCTGTTCTCCGGGACAGAAGCTTCGGTGTCGGTGCGGAAAACCTCGTCCTCGTAATAAAAGGCAAGATTCTTCTTAACAAGTGCGTCAACAACCGAAGCGGTGACTCCGGTGTAGTAGCAAATCTCCTTGACTGAGGCGGTGCCGACTGTCTGCAAAACCTCGAGCACCGAGTTCTGCTTTGGACTGAGCTTCAACCCCTCATAATCCGCATCGTCGTTGACGGCGACCATCTTCATGACAGCGTCGCCGACGCGCCGGAACGCTTCGTCGCTCTTGCGGAGAAATCCGCGCGAGCAGAGCTGCTCAAACACTTTGAAATCCAGCCCGAAGGTTTCGGACAAGACTTCCTTTTTCACCGGCTTTTTCTGAGCCGAAAGGAAGTTATAAACCGCGAGTTCGTCGTTGCCGAGCTCCTCGGTATCAACTCCCCTGACTGCCGTATAGAGTGTTGTGATGTTGTAGTTGATTCCGGCAGGGAGCATGGTTTTTATCCCGTCGTAAAGCGTGCAGAAATAGTGCTCCTTCAAAAACGAAGCGAGCTTCACCATCTCAGCGGTTAGCACGGGCTTACTGTCGAGCACCGAAGCGACGGGCTTTAGCCCCTCTGCTTCGCCGCGAGCAAGATACATCACCATTCCCTGGCGCTTGCGGTTCCCGTTGCCGAACGGAACGAGCACACGCTTGCCGACGGCAATCTCGTCCGCGCAGTCGGAATCTACGCTGTAGTCAAAAATTTTATCAAAGGAATAGGCTGTGTTATCGACCGCGATTCCGGCGATAAAATCAGTCATCGTCTTCCGGCTGAAGAATGCCGATTTTGTGTTCCCTGATTTCGTCGATAGCCGTGAGTACAGCCTTCTTGTCGGTGACAATCTGCTGATCCTCGATCTCCTGAGTTATCTGTCTTGCTCTCTTTGCTACTCCGATAACAAGCGCGTAGCGGCTTGCCTTACCCTCGAATAACTCGTCTACGTTTACCTTTTTCATAATCAATTACTCCTTTATTATTTGTGAATTATATCAATAATCTCCCGGGCTGCCCGCTCGGGATCGTCGTTAAGGACTGAGTAGGTATAGTATTTCTGGTATTTCTTTTCCTCCTCAACCGCGCTGAGGCGCTTGAGGATAGTTTCCTCGTCCTCGGTTCCGCGTCCGCGAAGTCTGCGTTCAAGCTCCTCAAATGACGGCGGAACTATGAAAATGCTGATGCAGTCCGGGCGCTTCTTCATGACCTGCATGCCGCCCTGAACCTCGATTTCGAGAAATACATTGAGACCGTTGTCTAGCATTTCGTCGACCGCCTTCTCAGGCGTGCCGTAGAAATTATCACAGTAGGTTGCGTACTCGAGAAATCCGTCCTCGCCTATAAGCTTCTGAAACTCGCTTTTGTCAAGGAAGTAGTACTCGACGCCGTGAGTCTCACCCTCGCGCGGTTTGCGCGTTGTGCAGGAAACCGACAGTCTTATGCTGTCGTCAAGCTCTCTGAGCTTCTTCATTACAGTGCCCTTGCCCACGCCGGAATATCCGGTATAGACTACGAGCTTTCCCCTTTTCACAATATCATTCCTCCTCGCTGCGGTTGCCGATTGCCTCCGGCGAAAGCGCCGACAGAACGACATGGTCGCTCTCCGTGACAATGACAGCCTTGCATTTTCTTCCGCAGGTTGCGTCAACGGCAAGTCCCTTAGCCTTTGCCTCCTGAACAATACGCTTGACGGGAGCAGCGTCCGGCGAGACGACCGCGACAATCTTTGAGGAAGAAACCATATTTCCGTATCCTATGTTAATAAGTTTCATAACTCACCTATTCGATGTTCTGAATCTGCTCGCGGATTTTCTCAATCTCATTCTTGATTCTGACGACCTTGTGAGCGATTTCCGCGTCCTTGACCTTGGAGCCGATTGTGTTAGCCTCGCGGTTCATCTCCTGAATGAGGAAGTCAATCCTCCTGCCGACGGGCTCGTCAGCGTCGAGATAAGTCCGAAGCTGGTCAAAGTGCGAGCGCAGACGAACTGTTTCCTCGTCAACGGCAACCTTGTCGGCGTAAATCGCAACCTCGGTGATAACTCTCTGCTCGTCATATTCAGTGGAGCTCAGAACCTCTTCAATCTTCTCGCGCAGGCGATTTTGGTATTCGGCGACCGTCTCAGGTGAGCGCTCCTCAATCTCGGAAACAATTTGCATAATAACCTCTGCCCTGCCGAGGACGTCCGCCTTGAGCTTTTCGCCCTCTGCGTGCCTCATAGCCATGAAGCCCTCGAGTGCGGAATCAACCGCGATAATTACGTCGGCATATACCTTGTCCTCGTCCTCGGGCGCCTTGTGAACGGTGAGAACATCAGGATAACGCGCGAGGTCGTTGACGGTGATTTCGTTTCTGATTGAATACTTCTCCCCGAGCTCCTTAAAGGCGTTCATGTAACCCTGAGCGAGGTTGTGATTGATTATAACGTCGGTCGGTGTATCCTCCGGCTCGGTGATTGAGAGAAACATGTCAATCTTGCCTCGCTGAACCCTCGAGGTAATGTAGGATTTGAGTTTTTCCTCAAGGAACGCGTAGCCTCTTGTTATGCGGCAGTTGAACTCGGAGTAGCGGTGGTTGACGCTCTTGATTTCAAGAGTGATTCGTCTGCCGTTTATCTCTCCCTCAAACCTGCCGAAGCCGGTCATTGAGCTTATCATTTTATACCTTCTTTCATATTCATTAATTATTAATTCATATAATAACACCGCGCGGAGATTAATACAATGGTTTTGTAACCAAATTGTAACTATTATTTTTATAAAAATTTGCATTTTGGCTTATGATGTGATATAATCACCTTGAAATTTAACAAAAAGGGAATGATTAATTATGTCAGGACATAATAAATGGAGTACCATTAAGCAGAAAAAAGGCAAAAACGACGCTGCCAGAGCCAAGGTTTTCACCAAAATCGGCAGAGAGCTTATGGTTGCGGTTAAGGAAGGCGGAAGCGCCGATCCGTCCGTCAACTCAAAGCTTCGCGATATCATCGCAAAGGCTAAGGCGGCAAACGTTCCGAACGACAACATTGACCGTATTATCAAGAAAGCCGCCGGCGACGGCGATTCAAATAACTATGAGTCCGTAACTTACGAGGGATACGGTCCCAACGGTATCGCTGTAATCGTTGAGGCGCTCACCGACAACCGCAACAGAACCGCGGGCGACGTCAGACATTACTTTGACAAGTTCGGCGGAAACATGGGACAGCAGGGCTGTGTAACCTTCATGTTCGAGAAGAAAGGCGTGCTCGTAATTGAACGCGAAGATCTCGAGGCTGACGAGGACAAGGTTATGGAGGACGCGCTTGAAGCAGGCGCTTCCGACTTTGAGGCTGACGAGGATGTATTCACAATCTACACCGAGCCCTCGGATTTCAGTGCGGTAAGAGACGACATTGCCGCAAAGGGATATGAATTTGCTTCCGCAGAGATTGAGATGGTTCCTAACACCTACACCAAGCTCGACAGCGAAGAAACAAAGGAAGCCATGCAGAAAATGCTCGATATGTTCGAGGATAACGACGATATCCAGAACGTATGGCATAACTGGGAAATGGACTGATAATCTCTCACAAAACCCGACCTAATAAGCATCAGAGCGGAGCGCACATGCTCCGCTCTTTTTCTTGACATAGATTTTATTGTAACGTATAATAATAACCATAATTAGGCATCGTCTGGTTCATGATTACGAAGGAATTAACTGGACAATTATTGTTGAAGTTGTTTTCGGCGAAATGGACGACTTCATTAACGATATCAGTGGTATAATCGGTTAAGTAGTATTTTTGAAATTATTTGTCTTTTAGTCGGGCGACTGCGATTTAGGTATCAACTATGAAGAGGATAATAACAGTAACGCTGCTCGCGGCTCTTGCGGTATGTGCGGTTCTTTACTCGGGCTTTGGCGGCGCGGCATATAGCGAAGAATACGTCTGCGATTCAAGCGGAATTTACACCGTAAACATCAGCGGAAACGCGGCCGGGGTTTGCCGCCTGTTTCCCGACGCGCAGAGCTTTGACTACAGCTTCGGCGCCGACATTGAATCCATCTGTATAAAAGACGGAAAGGTCTATATCCTCTCGAAATCCGACAAGCAGTATGACATTCACTTTCTCACCGTTTTTGACGGAAGCCGAAAGCTCAGTGAAACAGTGCTGCGCGACGCGTCCGTACAGAGAAGTCCGGAGACTGCAATCGACAATAGCGGCAGGTTTTATATCAAAAACAAAAACCGAGATGTGTCGGTTTTTTCCGGTGAGAAGAAGCTCGGCAAAATCAGGGGCACGGTGCTGAAGCTTATCCACACCGGACATGCTCCGCTCGCGGTTTATTCCGACGGCATGTATGAACTAAACGGCACAAAAGTCTCGCTGATTAACGACAAAGTGAATGACGAGAACGCGTTTTCAATCTCCGACAGCTTTGTTGGCTGCTCAGACGGCAGAGTGCTCGGGACAAGGGGCACGCTGAGCCTGAATATCGGCGTCCGAAAAAACAAGGTCTGCGAAACAAACAACTATATCGTCGCACTCAAGGGCAGTACCATCACCGCATATGACAATAAAACCGGCAGCAAAGCCGGCTCGGTACAGCTCTCGTATTCTCCCGAAGCAATCTTCGCGCATAACGGCAAAGTTATCACGATTGACGGCTCGAAAACCGAAGCGTTCAGCGACAAAAGCTTTACAAAATCAGTCAGAAACACATCCGCAAAAAAGAAAAGCTCCCCGAAGCTCAGCTTCGGAGAATATAAGGTCAAAGGTAAATATATCTTCATACCCTCGGGAACTACGTCAAACAAACTCAAAAGCGGAATCAGTGCCGCGGGTTATGAAATCGGCACTGAAAGCCGATGGCTCGGCACCGGCGACAAAGCCGTGTTCACAAAAGGAACAAGTGCAAAGACCTACACCTTCGTCGTCAAAGGCGACATAACCGGAGAGGGCAACGTCAACACTCGCGACATAAACAGAATGTTCGACGTGCTTCTCGGCAACGACAATTTATGCGGAGCGTTCAGGCTTGCTTCGGATTATAACGGCGACAGTATCACCGACAACAGAGATTTGGTTCTGACGGCGAGAGAATACTATTGAACATATGAAGAAAACAGGGGTTGTCAATGACAACTCCTGTGTTGCGTCTTATTAAAGTCCGAGGATTTCCTTGCAGGAAGCTTCGAGCTTCGCGGTAATCTCGCCGGCGTCAGCCTTGTTCTCTCCCACTGCTGTAAGATAAAGCTTAATCTTCGGCTCAGTTCCGCTCGGTCTGACGATAACCATGTTCTCGCCCTCGAGGTTAAACTGGAGAACGTTGGACTTGGGAAGGTTAATCTCGGTCTCAGCGCCGGTCGCAAAGTCCTTTGCTACGCTGAGCTTATAATCGGCTGTGCCCGTTACCTTGTATCCGGCAATCTCCGCGGGTGTGGTTTCTCTGAGTGAAGTCATGATGTCAGCCATCTTCTGCATTCCCTCGCTGCCGTCAAACTCAAACGCGAGAGTTGTGTTGAGATAATAGCCGTACTCATCATACAGACCGTCAATAACCTCGGCGAGAGACTTGCCCTGCTTCTTGTAGGTTGCAGCCATCTCACAAATGAGCATCGACGCAACAACAGCGTCCTTATCTCTTACATATGTGCCGGCGAGATAGCCGTAGCTCTCTTCAAAGCCGAACACATAGTTTGCTTCGTCGCCGGTCTTTTCAAGATTGAGGATAACCTCACCGATATATTTGAAGCCGGTGAGAACGTTCTTGAGCTCGGCGTTGTATTTTTCGCAGAGCTTTTCAACAAGCTTTGTGGTAACGATTGTCTTTACAACAACGGGATTCTCGGGGAGAGTTCCGTTCTTCTTGCGGTTTGATAAGATGAAGTCGGTGAGCATAGCTCCGTCCTCGTTTCCCGAGATAAGACGGTAGCTTCCGTCGTAGTCCTTTACGGCGATACCAACGCGGTCTGAATCAGGGTCGGTAGCGAGAAGCAGGTCAGGCTGAACCTTTTCGCAGAGCTCGAGCCCCTTCTGCAACGCCTCACGGATTTCGGGGTTCGGATAAGGACATGTCGTGAAGTTGCCGTCGGGCATCTCCTGCTCCTTGACAACTGTAACGTCCTTTACGCCGATTTCGCTGAGAATTCTGCGAACAAGCTTGTTGCCTGCGCCGTTGAGCGGTGTATAAACGACCTTGAGATCGGCACCCTCGCAAACTCCGGGGTTGATCTGCTGCTCCTTGACCTTTTCAATATAAGATGTGTAGACCTCATCGGCAACATACTCGATGAGCCCCTTATCTACAGCCTCGTTAAAGTCCATAGTCTTGACGTCGTCGAACATGTCGAGCTTGCAAATTTCGTCATAAACTGCTGTTGCGGCAACGTCTGTCATCTGGCAGCCGTCCTCACCGTAAGCCTTATAGCCATTGTACTTGGCAGGATTGTGGCTTGCTGTCACCATGATACCTGCCTGGCAGCCGAAGTAGCGGACAAGATATGAAAGAACCGGGGTCGGCTGGAGCTCGGTTGTGATATAAACCTTGATTCCGTTAGCCGCGAGAACTCTCGCCGCCTCATTCATAAACACGTCAGCCTTGATTCTGCTGTCGTGAGAAATAGCGACGGAACCCTTGCCGTATTTTGCGAGAACATAATTTGCAAGTCCCTGAGTAGCCTGACGGACTACATAGATGTTCATTCTGTTTGTACCGGCGCCGATAACTCCGCGAAGTCCGGCTGTACCAAACTCGAGACTGCGGTAAAAGCGCTCAAAAATTTCTTTGTCATTACCCTTTATATCGGCAAGCTCTTTGACGAGATCCTCGTCCTCGGTTGCCTTTTCAAGCCAAAGCTCATATGCGTTTAAATAATCCATAATTACCCCCTGTAAAACTAAAACAATATTTTACCATTATGAATTACTATAACACAAAACCGTTTACTTTTCAATTACCTGACGGAATAAATTGAGAGAATTTTTATCTATTCTTACAAAAATAACAAAAATCTTGATTTTCGGCTGGGTTTATAGTAAAATAGAAAAGATGTTTATTCAAGGAGGTATAACAAATGGACGATTTCGAAAAGAATGAAATGTCGTTTGACGACGCTTCTCAGGAAACAGAAACGTTAAACGACGCAGTAACCGAAGCAACAGATAACATCGAATCCGAAGCTCCCGCAGCGGATTTCAGCGAAGAAACCAACGGGACAGAACTGACCGAAAACGCCGAAGAAGATATTACGGAGCCACAGGCAGAGCCTGCGAAAAAGCCCGTAATCAACAAGGCAATCAAGATAGCAATCTGCATTTTCATTGTAGCCGGACTTATTTTCGGCGGCGCAATGCTCGCGAAGAACCTTTTCTCGACAAGCGTTGTCGGAACATGGGTTATTGACGCCGGCGCAACCGACGACGAAGCGGCGCAGCAGGCGGCGACACAGTACTTCACCTT
Organism: uncultured Clostridia bacterium; assembly: GCA_946184925.1. Lineage (GTDB taxonomy): Bacteria > Bacillota > Clostridia > Oscillospirales > Acutalibacteraceae > Ruminococcoides. The sequence continues at coordinate 31,246 of CAMHHL010000010.1, forward strand.
TAACGATGACGGAACCGCGAGCCTCTCGAGCGGAACAATCAAGGTTTTCGGAACATGGAACTACACCGACAAGGACAACAAGAAGTCCGAAACACCCACTGACTCAATCTACACAAGCATTTATGTTTACTTCGTGGGCAACTACAACGTCAAGCTCGAAGGTAACGCATTCTCCGGCAGGACTATGAAGCTCTCCGGCGACGGCGGCGTTGAATACAAATTCAAGAGTGTTTCCGAGCCGAAGGTAGAGATTGAGCCGAGCAAGGACTTCAAGGCGGTTGACGGCGTAACCGGCAAGTGGACCGCCGATATTACCGGCGCAAAGATGACCTACGACCTCAAGGACAACGGTCTCATCGAGTACACTGTTGACGATTCGACCACAAAAAAGCGCATTCTTCTCCTTACAGGCAAATATACAGTCAACGCCGAGAAGAAGGAAATCCACGTCGTCTACTACTCTGACGAGAAAAAGACCGAAACCACAATGGATCTCCCCTACACCGTTAACAACAAGACAAAGGGCAAGAAGCTCACGCTCAGCGGTCAGGAATTCAGCATTGCAAAATAAACAAGCAAAACAAGCATAACAGCAGGGCTGTCGCAGATTAAGCGACAGCCCTGTTTTGTATGTATAGTTATCAGATTTTTTCCATTTTGCAGAAATTCGCCATGAGCGTCTTGGTGCCCTTGGTTTCGAACGAAATCTCGAGCATTGTATCGCCGCCCATCTTCTCAGCCTTGACAATCATTCCCTTGCCGAAAATCTTATGAAGAACCCTGTCGCCGACGGAATAGGTAGTTGTATTCTTCTCGCCGAGCTTTGCGAATGACGGCGCGGCAGAGGGGTTTCGGCTGTAGCCTGCCGACGGAATGCTCACGCTCCTGCCGGCTGAGGTTCCGGAAGATCCCACAGGGAATGTGAAACGATCGCCTGTAGTCTTAACGAGCGAATCCGGAATCTCTGTCACAAAGCGCGAGGGCGCGTTGTGCGTTGTTGAACCAAAAAGCATGCGGCTCTTTGTCTTTGTTATGTAAAGCTTTTCCTTTGCACGGGTTATTCCGACATAGGCGAGCCGTCTTTCCTCGTTGATTTCATCGGGATTGCGGTAGACGCTGTTCGAGGGGAACACGCCCTCCTCCATTCCGGCGATGAATACAACCGGGAACTCCAGCCCCTTGGCGCTGTGGAGCGTCATCATAACGGTTGAATCAGCCTCGGTGTCATAGTTATCAATATCGGTAAGGAGTGAAATTTCCTCGAGAAATCCCGAGAGACTCGCTTCGTCGCCGTACTCCTCCTCATACTTGATTATGTTCGACTTGAGCTCCTCGATGTTCTCGATGCGGACGTCGGCGTTCTCCTTCTCCGCCTTGAGATATTCTCTGTAGCCGGTGTGCTCGAGCACAAGCTCATAGAACTCGGCAAGGGTATAGTCGCCGCTGTCAAGCGCATCTGTCAAGCCTTCAATCATATCGACAAAGGGCTTGAATTTTCCGGCGGCACGAGAAAGCTCGGGGTAGTTGTCGGCGGTTTTGATGATTTCATAAACGCTTACGTTTTCGGAAACGGCAATCTCCCCTGCCCTGTCCATTGTCGTTCTGCCGATTCCGCGCTTGGGAACGTTGATTACGCGCGCGAGCCTGATGTTGTCATTGGGATTGTCGATAACACGGAGATACGCCGTCATGTCCTTGATTTCCTCGCGGTCATAGAAACGGTGACCTCCTATGATTCTGTGCGGTATGCCGCTGCGCGAGAAAGCCTGCTCAATTGAGTTCGACTGGGCGTTCATTCTGTAGAGCACGGCGAAATCGCTGAAGCTCCTGCCCGAAGCCACTCCTTCGAGAATTTCCCGGGCAATGTACGCCGCCTCCTCTCTCTCGGATGCCGCGGTGTGGACGATAATCTTGTCGCCGCTCGCGTTTTCTGTCCAGAGTGTTTTTCCCTTGCGCGCGGTGTTATTCTCTATAACCTTATTCGCGGCGTTGAGGATTGTCTTTGTGCTTCTGTAGTTTTGCTCAAGACGGATTACCTTTGCGTTTTTGAAGTTCTCCTCGAACGAGAGAATATTTTCGATTGTCGCACCTCTGAATTTATAAATACTCTGGTCATCATCGCCTACAACGCAGATGTTGCGCGACTTCGCGGCGAGCATTGCGACGAACTTGTACTGAACCTTGTTTGTGTCCTGATACTCGTCAACCATGATATATTTGAAAAGGTTCTGATAATAGCCGAGCACGTCCTCGTTCTCCTCAAAGAGCCGGACGGTGTTGCAGAGCATATCGTCAAAATCCATCGCGTCGGAATTCATGAGCTCGGACTGATAGAGCTGATAAATCTGCGCGACCTGCTTTTTGCGGCTGTCGAGCTCCGAGCCCTTGAGCATTTGCTCGGGCGACTGCATCTTGTCCTTCGCCTTGGAAATCTCGGCGATAACCGATTTTATCGGAAGGAATTGTTCGTCGATATTCAGCTGAGCCATGCATTTTTTTATGAGGCTTTTCTGGTCGGCTGTGTCATAGACGGTAAAGTGACTCGAAAACCCGATTCTGTCGCCGAAGCGGCGGAGTATCCTCGCGCATGTTGAGTGGAAGGTTGCAGCCCAGATGTCGTCGCCGCCCTCGGGAACGGCGTTTGATATTCTGTCCCTGAGCTCACCTGCCGCCTTGTTGGTGAAGGTAATCGCGAGAATCTGCCACGGCTGACAAAGTCCGCTCTGCAAAATATACGCAATCCTGTTGACGAGCACGGTTGTCTTGCCGGAGCCGGCGCCCGCGAGAATGAGCAGAGGCCCTTCCGTACAGAACACAGCCTGCTGCTGCATATTGTTCATATGAGAAAAATTACTTTTGATATCCATATTATTACCCTTTTCAAACTGAATTTACAGTCATAAAGTATACCACAAAAAACAAAAAGCCACAACTTACAAAGCTGTGACTTTTTATTTCCTTTAAAGTATTATTTGAGTTCGTCGTTGATTGTTTTGAGAATATCGTCATAATCCTCGGCAACAATAAGCACTGCAAAGTTACCTGTTGTGGTTACGGCGCAGTCCTTTGCCATCTCGTACTCCTCGGGGCTGTATGAGGAATACTGACTGAGGATTGAATTGAAGCGGTTCTCGAGCTTTGTCTTGACGTTCTTGAGCGAAGCGCTGTCCTTGGCTTCAACAACAACAATCTCAACAGGAGCTGTGGACGCGTCCTTGTTAATCTCTCCGGCGAACTGAGCAACATCAGCCTCGTCGATGCTGTAAACCTTTTTGAGCTCAGCCTCGTCGGCAATTGCGGAAAGTCCCTTTGTCGCGTCGGAGAACTCGTCGTTAACTTCGCTGATAACGTCAGCGAGCTTTACGCTTTCCTTGGCGTCATCTTTTTTGTCGTCGGAACCGCCGCAACCTGCGAAAGCTGCAACCATCATAAGTGCGGCAAGAGCCGCTGCGATTAATTTTTTCATATTTATCACTCCAAAAAATTTTTATCAAGTCAATTATAGTTAGGTCGGAATGAATTGTCAATTACAATTCATTTACAAATAAAAAAATTTATTAAAAATATGTTATTTGAGCGTCGAACAGGCGCGAATTGTGTCGCAAAAGGAAATTTGCGAACAAGTCGCAAATTTTTATTGACAACCAAACGCTATTATGCTATACTGAATTTGCAATTCAGTCGCAAATTCAGGAGGTAATAATGAAAAGATTCGTTGCTCTTTTGCTTATAATTTTCGCCGTTGCCGGGATTATTTCAGGCTGCTCCGGCAAAAGCTCGGAAAAAGATGAAAATAAGCTCAGCATTGTTACAACAGTATTCCCCATCTATGACTGGGTAAAGAACATTGCCGGTGACGCAGAGAATGTCGAAACCACCATGTTGATTGATAACGGCGTTGACCTGCACAGCTTTCAGCCGACTGCAAAGGACATCCTCACAATCTCGAAATGTGATGTGCTAATTTACGCCGGAGGAGAATCCGACGCTTGGATAACAGACGCACTGAATGAAAAAGTTAACAAAAATATGAAGGTAATCAGCCTTATCGACGCACTCGGAGAAAAAGCCAAGGAAGAAGAAACCGTCGAAGGCATGGAGGATGACGGCGAGGACGAAGAGGGCGAAGAAGGCGAAACGGAATTCGACGAACATGTTTGGCTCTCGCTCAAAAACGCCGCTTTCCTTTGCAACCGCATTTCAGACGAGCTCTGCGAAAAGGATGTTAATAACAAGAGCACATACGCTTCAAACGCAAAAGCGTTCATCAATGAGATTGAAGCGCTCGACAAGGAATACGAAATCGCGGTGAACGCTGCCGGAACAAAAACGCTGCTATTCGGCGACCGGTTCCCATTCAGGTACATGACCGACGACTACGGTCTCGCCTACTACGCCGCATTCAAGGGCTGCTCTGCGGAGACCGAGGCAAGCTTTGAAACAATCTCATTTCTCGCCGGAAAGGTTGACGAGCTCGGGCTCAAGGCTATTATGCAGATTGAAACCTCCGACGGCTCCATTGCCGAGACAATTCGCAAGGCGACAAAGGAAAAGAACCAAAAGATTCTGACGCTTGATTCAATGCAGTCGGTTACATCAGACAACATAAAGAGCGGCACGACATATCTTTCAATCGCAAAGAGCAACCTCAAAACTCTGAAAGAAGCTTTGAAATAAATCAAATTCTTCTCATGAATTAGGAGCAAAGTAAAGATATCTTATTATTCTAAATAAGAAAAGGGGCTGTCGCAGCGACAGCCCCACGAGTTTTCATAACGGATTTGTTATCAGCAATAGTAGGTAATCTCTCCGAAGAAAGACAGGGAATTTGTATGGCATATTCCCTTTACTATATTTATTTCATATGTTACAATTTTAACAAATAACTGAAAGAGAAAGACTGAATAAACAAATGAACATATGGCAGCAATTTGAAAAGAGACCGGATAAAGATATAAAAGATCATGGGATTTCTTTTCATTATGAAAAAGGTATTGAACTTGTATTGAAGAAACAGTATGTTGATTTTTCCGGATGGCTACGAAAGAATTACTGTTTTCCTGTACATATTAACATTTACATTTTGAATCAGGAAAAGGTTAAGTTATCAAGCGGAGTGTGGGCATACGGTAGCTTTCGCTGGTTTGAGAATCGACCTCCGAGAATTAAGATACCCTCAAAAATCGAATATGATTTACTTTCCGAATATACATACGACGAGATTTATGAACAAATACTATCTTCTTTGGTTCATGAATTAACGCATTATTTCCAGTGGGTACTTAGGCTCGAACAAAGCAACGCGGTATCTGAACGACAAGCAAATTATTATAGATACCGAATCATAGACAAATATAAAAAGGAAAAGAGTGTCCATAACGTAAATCCGTTATGAACACTCATACTGGTCGAGGTGACCGTGAAATATGGCTAAAACACTGGCTTTTTCACGGTTTGACTGCACTTTCGACTGCAGTTTTATTGTTTTTCAGGCAATTTCAAGATTATTTGCCCTCATATATTCATCTGCTACAGCAAGATGTTCATTACGATATTTTTCGAATACAGAACAATAAGTGTTTAGTGTAATATTGATATTTGCGTGTCCGAGAATCGTTTGCAATACCTTTGCAGGCATTCCGGATTCAATACAGCGTGTTGCGTATGTATGTCTTAACGAATGCAAATCCACCCTGCCGTAAACAGTTTTATCAACAATTTTGTGCTCCTTAAGTACATGTGAATAGCTGTAATTCACCTGATTTGCAGTCACAAGATTATCGTTGTTCGACAGAAACAGCATTCCTGTGTTTCTGCCGTTAATACAATGCTTAAGGAACTGCGACAAGTCTTCGTTTATGTACAGTGTTCTTTCTCCTGCAAGAGTTTTAGTTTCATTAAGAACATTTCTGCCGTACTTTCCGCGCGCAACGGTTTTGTTCACTCTGATCGTTTTTCTGTTGAGATCAATATCCTCTACCATCAGCGCACAGCACTCCCCTATTCTCATACCCGTAAACATCGACAAAAGCATTATTTCGCTGTAACGTATATCCTCGGTTTTGAGCACATCAAGAAGTTTTTTCTGCTCATTGACCGTCAAAGCTCTGACCGGAATCGTTTTCTTATTGGATTTCGGACATTTGATTTCAGTCAAAGGATTTTCATCAATCATATTCCTGTGCTTTGCCTTTCTGAAAACTGCACCCAAAAGCTGGTACATCTTGTTTATGCAGGATTGAGAGTAATTAAGCTGAGCCTTGAAGAATTCAATCAAGTCAGCCTCCGAAACCTCGTCAAGCAATTTATCCGAAATATCGGAGAGCATTTTCAGCGTCTCATACTTTCTGTCATAGCTTGACTGCCTGATTTCATTGAGAGCGAGCTGTTCATCCATCATCTTCTCGGCATACTCAAAAATTGAGGGAGCTTTTGGCTTACTGTCAAGCTCACCCGCAGCCGCCTGAATTTGCAGCTCCTTGAGTCTGTTGTTAACCTCGCGCTCAGTCTTGCCGTAAACTGTCTTGCGAACTTTTTCACCGTTTATCTCTACATAAATCTGACCTGTATATCGGTTACGCCTTTCGGAGTAAAATATTGTTCCGTCACCGTAGTATTTTCTCTTCTTTTTCTTGTCTTTAGCTTTCAAAAAAACCATCCTTTCCGCTAAAGACCTGAGCCGAATTTCTACTACAATAATAATCGAAATCCGACTCAGTGTCAATAGTGTTTACACTCTGCGCTTACCTGCCCATTCTTTAAACGCGGTTTCTTCAACCTTCATGGCGCGTCCTACTCTCACGAGCGGGAAATCATATCTAAGCATGATCTGCCGCGCCGTGGGAAGTGAACAGCCCAGAGCTTTTGCGACTTCCTTAGTCCCCAAGAAAGTGATATTCGAATCCATATTCTTTCTCTCCTTCAAAGCTGCTGTCATCAAACCAATATCCCTGAAATAGAATATCGGAGTTTGTAAGGAATCGTCCCTGAGCGCTCTTGCTGATTTGATCACTCGCGTCGGTTTTATCAAGAATAATTTGACTGAGTACGTCGTCAGCCCTTCCGCAAACACGGTAATCAATGTTATTCTTGATCTGACCGCTAATGATGTTAGCGTCGGGACGTTGTGTCGCAAGAATAAGATGGATTCCGAACGCTCGTCCGAGACGGGCGATCGTTGCAATCGAAGCCTCGATCTGAGATATTTCATCCTTCTGCTTTTTGTCGAGACCGGTCTTGTCTAAAAGCTCGGCAACCTCGTCACAGGCAAAAATTATGCGCCGCAATCTGTTGTAGCCTTGCTTATTGTACTCGTCAATATTTGCATAATCCATATCCGAAAACATTGTCTTGCGCGCGTGAAGCTCGGTTATGAGCTGCTTAAGCTTTTCTATGAGGTCGGCGCGTTCGGTTATAAAGGTGCATTTTTCGTGCCATACCCTCGGAAAATCGACACCGCCTTTGAAGTCGGCGATATATACTTCCGCGCCCTTCTTTACGCACTGCATGAGCAGGCATTTTAAAAGAATGCTCTTTCCGCTTCCTGTTGAACCGCCGATAAGCATATGCGGCGTAATCGCCAGATTCACTCTCACCTGTCCCGTGTATGTTTCGCCTAGTCCGAGAACGAAATTATCTGTCGGAAGTAGTGCATCCTTCCATTCGACGAAATTTGGAAGGATATTTGCACCTGAGACGGCAGTAACTACCATATATTTTTTTCCGCGTTCGCATATATCGGTAATGTTAAGGTTCAGCCCGGATTCGATATCCTCTTTGTGATCGTTCCAGTGGGACAGAGGTATACCGAAATTGCGAAACACAAGCGTAAATACTTCGTTCTCGTCAATCCGCTGCTCCATTAACAACGGCGTTTCACCGGCATGATTAACTAGTCCGGCTCTCATAGAATCCCTCATCATCTGTCCGGCTCCTTTGGGCTTGCCCAAAGCGAAAACAAATACTATGAAAATAGCAGAAGCAATTACGATAAGCAGTCCGGCGTTTCCTGTATTGCTGAGTCTGGCAGCCCATTCCAATGTATCGTTGTCCTTGATGATCCACCACCTCAAAAGAAGAACGATAGTCCAATATATCGCGGTTATTATAATCGCTCTCGGTCGCTGCACTAATTGTTTTATCCCGTTCGCGAAAAAGAATAACTGCGCTCTTGCAGTCCAAGTCTCACTTAACCATTGTTTCATTATGCACCTCCGATTTAAGATTATCAATCCCTAAATAATTCTTTCCTGTTGTTGTTATTGTCTTGTATTTTCCGTTTTCGATATAGTGAAACACGAATTCATCTATTCGTCGTAAAAGCTGCCGCATGGTGTCAACATTACGGGATTTGGTGATCATCCCGTCATACAACTGCTCGGGAGTAAATACCGACGTGATGTGAACCTCATTCCATAATGTGTAGCAATTCGCGTATCTGCAATGAATTTGCGACCTATAGCCCTGTGTGATAGTGAGAAGCAATTCAAAAGGTAAAGAATTGGGCTTTAGCTCGTCCATGAAAAGAATCGGCTCGCCGCAGTAATTATCAAAACCGCCTACACCCTTATTGCTGTAATCCGAAAAGAAATACACATTATCATCGCCGTGCTTTTCGCAAAGTTTAACGTAAGAATATGACTTTCCTGTTCCGGATTCTCCGACGTGCCACACCACCTTGACATTTCGTATCGGCGGCGTTTCCTTGTAGCGTTTTGCAAAATACGCTTTTCGGATAAGTGCCTCCTCTTTTCGGAGACGTATATCCAACTGCATTATTTCCGAGGGCGTTTTCCCTTCATCGACCAACGTTTCGATTGTAAGTAAAACCTCAGAGTTGTTGTTTAATGCGTATCGTTTGAAGCCCTCGATGTTGCCGAATGAAGCCGTGGCGATAACTTGTTCACCTTTTTCGGTGTATACGCCTTCTTTTTTGATGTATGCTTTCACCTGAGACTTGCTGCCCTTTGTCGGTTCAAGATGTGCTGTAGGATAGACTTTTTTCACTGCGCTGAATCTCATTGCACCTGAATGTTCGAGCACCATATGAACATGCTTGAGCCCGTCCGATGATATGCAGTACGCCCAATAGCCTTTGCGCAAAGGATTACCTGATATCCATTCGTCCTTCAGCCTGTTCACGATCTCGTCCGGCGTTCCGATGTATCCGTGTTTCTCGGGATTGTTGAAAACAACAAACCAAGACCTGCTGATTGATTCTGACATGTTGTCACCTTATTTGTAACAAAGAATAGCTTGTTACATCCTGAAAGTCCGGTTTTCATGCTGATTGTAACGTGTAACGGCTTAGGGGTAATACTGTAAGCCCTAAGGCGCCCCACCGCAGCCCTGAGGGGCTGCGGCTAGGGCATTACGGTTACTTCATTACCGTCAAGCCGTCAGCAGTCACGCTCAACTGATTCCGGAAATCACCGTACACGTTCGCGCGCGGGTTAATGAGGCGCACCTCAACATTCATCGGAACGCTCGCAGCCTTGTTCTTAGGCACTTTTACGATGAATTTCTCGTAGAGGTTATTAACAGTTGCGTCGCCGGCAACTCCATAATCGGTCTCATCCTCGATGATAACAAGCTCATATTTGGTGCCGAGCACCTCACCGCTTTTGAAATCAGCCCAAGGCTTTTGAGCGACGGTCAGGAAGCGCTTACTTTTCGCGAATGCTACAAAATCGAAATGTAAAAAAATATTAAGTTTTTTCATTGGCTCTCCTCCTTTCATGAATTTGCGGGGATCCCCATTTTATCTGTTTAGAAAGATAAAGTGCGCACTTCTTTGTTCTTTCTGACTAAATTATAAGTGATTGGAAGCGGGATGTCACCGACACTTAATGTCGTTGACAAGATTAATAAAGCTGTAATAAAATTACTATTTATATATTCAATCATCGCTATAGTGGATTGTTTAACCGATTAAAATGATATGTGAAAGTTATAGTTATAAGTATGATGAAAGAATTAGATAATTCTTCTTAGTATGTATTTTGCTAAAAGAAAAACTGTGAAGAAAAGCAGTTGCTTTCTTCACAGTTATTCATATGTTTAAAGAATCAAAATGGTAAATCCA